>NZ_AXVU01000060.1:0-26619 GCF_000482585.1 Streptomyces sp. CNQ329
CAACTCGTCGAGGACGCGATCGTCTTCGTCAAGGGACGGCTCGACAAGCGGGAGGACGTGCCCCGGCTGGTCGCCATGGAACTCACCGTCCCCGACCTGTCCGACGTGTCCGCGAACGCGCCCGTGACGATCACGATTCCGACGGTCAAGGTCACTCCGCCGCTGGTGGAGAAGCTGGGCGAGGTGTTGTCGCAGCACCGCGGCGGCACGGAGGTACGCGTGAAGCTCCAGGGCTCCCGCACCACCACCGTGCTCCGCCTCGACCGCCACCGGGTGACGTCGGATCCGGCGCTCTTCGGCGACCTGAAGGCCCTGCTCGGGCCGTCCTGTCTGGCGGGCTGACGAGCGTGCCGCCGGGGCAGGGACTGCCCGCCCCGGCGGCCACGGCGGTGTGCGCGAGCGCGCTGGCCAGGGGCGCGCCCGCCGGGCCGCGCTCAGTTGTGGCCGAAGCGTTTCTCCTTGTGCTTCTGCGTCTTCTGGCTCCCCGAGACCGGGCTCACCGCCTCGCTGACCTGGTCGGGAGGCGGCCCGCCCGCCGAAGCCGCGGGGTCGCTCTGCACACCGCGTTCCTCCCGCGGGGCGGCGGCGCGTTCGTTCTGCCGGTTCCTGTTCCTTCGGCTCATGGCACTCACCGGTCCCCGAGCCCGGATCGCTGCTCCCAGTCGCCCGCGGGTGCTTCGGCCCGGGTGTCGTCCGGCGGTGCCCCGTCCAGGGGCTGCCGCCGGCCGCGGTTCGGTATACCTGCCGGTGACCCGGCGTACTTGTCCCGGTGGGAATGCTGTTGCGGCTTCTTCTCGCGGTTCTTGCGCTTACCCATCACTGATCCTTTTCAGGCGCGGTCCCCCGCGGAGAACACCTTCGCACGACCTGAGATACCTCGCATGTCGGATAATTACCGTGCGTAGTACGCGCTGTTCATGGCCGGGTACCGGTGTCCGCCACGCCGATGATCGGTGCCCTGCTGTTAACCACCCCTCAGTGGGGCAGACTCGAAGGCAACCCGACGTGAACTCCGCGGTACGGGGCCGGAACCGGCTGAGAAGAGGGTGAATCGTGGACCGCTGCGTCGTCCTGGTGGACGCCGGCTACCTGCTGGGCGCCGCCGCGAGCCTGCTCGCCGGAGAACCCGCCCGCTCCCGGATCACCGTCGACCACCCCGCCCTCATCCAGGGACTGCGGGACCAGGCCGAGGCCGACACCGGGCAGCGGCTGCTGCGCATCTACTGGTTCGACGGCGCCCCCGACCGCGTACCGCAGCCCGAACACCGGCGGCTGCGCGTGATGCCCCGCGTCACCGTACGCCTCGGCGCGCTCACCCGCAGCGACGGCCGCTGGGCGCAGAAGGGCGTCGATGCCGCGATGCACGCGGAGCTGACCGAGCTGGCCCGTAACCGCGCCTGCGCCGACGTCGTGCTCGTCACCGGCGACGGCGACCTGCTGCCGGGCATGATGTCCGCGAAGGAGCACGGCGTCGCCGTGCACCTGTGGGCGGTCCAGGCCGCCGACGGCGACTACAACCAGTCCGAGGACCTGGTCGCCGAGGCCGACGAGCGGCGCCTGCTCGACCGGGTCTGGATCACCCGCGCCGTGCAGGCCAAGGAGCTCACCGGCGTCTGCGCCCCCAGCCCCGTGCCGCGGCCCGAGATCGCGGCGATCCTCTCCGCCCCGCCCTCGGAGACCTCCGTCGCCGGCAAGCAGACCGTGGCCAACGGCACCGCGCAGGCCGCCCCGGTCACCGAACGGCGCCACCACGACGCCGGTGCGGCGCCCGACGACGTACCCGACGGCGAGGACGATGCCGGGGCCAAGGGCGGCGTACCCACCCCGAAGGACCTCGCGAGCCTGGGCCGCCCCGCCGTGCCCGAGGGCCGCCACGGGCAGCCCGTGGGCAACGCCACCCTGCGCTGGTCGTCCGACCGCGGCTGGGTGGAGCGGCCGGGCGCGGAGCCGCCCGACGTCGCCGGGCTGCCCACGCTCGCGCAGCTCACCACGGCGGAGCAGCGCTGGGCGGACCGCGAGGAGGACATCACCGTCATCGGCGGCGATCCGTTCGAGGTGGGGCAGGTCTTCGCGCGGCGCTGGATCGAGCGGCTGGCGGACCAGATGAAGCTGCGGCTGCTGGCCGGTCAGTACCCGCGTATCCCGCACCGCATCGACGGCGAGCTGCTGCGTTACGCCGCCCGCTTCGGGCTCCTCGCGCACAAGGACGACCAGATCGACGAGCGCGACCGGTACGCGATCCGGGCGGGGTTCTGGCGCGAGGTGGACGTCAGCTCCGCCGCCGAGCACGCGCAGGCGGCGGAGCCGGAGGCATAGCGGCCACGGGCCCGGCCGGGCGGCTCCGTACGGCACCGTGCCCGGCCCGGCGTACCAGCCGCGCCCCGTCCGCGTCAGCCCGTGGGCGAGCCCCACCCCTGCCAGCCGCCCGTGGGCGGCGGCGGGGCCTGCGGCTCGGGGTCGCGCGGTCCGAAGAGCCCGGTCAGCACCAGGTGCACGGCCATCGCCGCCCCCGGCCACGCCAGCAGCGCGCCCTTGGCCTTCAGCTCCAGCGGGGCGTCGAAGCCGCCGCCGTCGGCGATCTCCGTGGCCCGCTGCTCCACGTTCTGCGGCGGACCCAGCACGATGCCGAACCGCCAGGCCACCACCGACCCGATCAGCGAGCCCAGCGCGAGGCCCAGCACCAGCGGCAGCCCGCCGCGCCGCCGCCACAAGAACACCCCCAGCGCCGTCACCGCGCCGAAGGCCAGCCCCAGCAGCGCAAACGTGCCGTCGATGGAGATGGCGTCCTCGCTCTCGCTCTGCCTGAGCCATGCCTCGCCCCCGCGTACCACCAGCGGCACGCGCGGCGCGAGCCGCTCCCACAGGAAGCCCAGCAGCAGCCCCAGCGCCGCCACGCCGATCATGAGCAGGAACGCCTGCCACAGCTCCCCGGCGAGGTCGGTGTCGTCGCCCTTCGGCTTCCGGCCGCGCCGGCCGTCCGCCGCCGCGTCGTCGGCGCCGGACGCGCGCGGATAGTGCCAGGGGTTGTGCGCCGGCTGCTCGTTCGGCGGCTGCTCGTGCGGTGTCAGGGGAGCGGTCACCCCGTCATCGTGCCAGGGCCGGGCCCGCTGCCCGTAGCCAGGACGGTCGTTCGGAATGTCGCCATGACCGCCGGTGCTCACGAGCGCAGCGCCGCCCTGCGGTACGCCCACGTCGCCGCCGCCAGCGCGGGCACCCCGACGCCCGCGCAAACCCCCAGGTCGGCGAGGACCGCGGCCCAGTCGGGGCCCGGTGCGAAGGTCTCCATCAGCGCCTCCACGCCGTACGTGGACGGCAGCAGGTCGCGGGCGAAGGACACCGCCTCCGGCATCCGCTCCGCGGGCAGCACCCCGAGCAGCAGCGCCGCCGACATGCCGAGCTGGCCACAGAGGGTCGCCAGCTCCGGCCGCGGCGCCAGCAGCCCGAGCACCGCCCCGAGCCCGGCGAGCGCGGCCCCCGACAGCGGCACGACGGCCACGAGGATCCACAGGTGCGTCAGCGGCAGCTCGAAGAGGAGGCTGCCCGTCACGGCCGTGACGACGGTCCCGGGCACGGTGAAGGAGGCGTACGCGCCGGCCGCGCCGAGCACCACCGCGGCCGGTGGCACCGGGAGCGTCGCGTAGTGGTCGAGGCCGCCGGTCGCGCGCAACTGGCCGAAGTACTGGGCGAGCAGGTTCAGCGCCACGAACGCCACGATCAGCACCGTCGACCCGGCGACCACGGCGTGGGCCTCGGAGCTGCGGGCCTCGGCGTCGACCACGCCGCGCATGAGGACCATGATCCCGATGGACTGGAAGGTGGCGACGAACAGCAGCGGGAGCCGGGCCACCCGGGCGCGGGAGAGCTGCGCCCGGTAGACGGCGGCGAGGGCGGGAAGGAGCGGCACGGGGGGCGCGAGCGTGGCGGAGGCGGGCGCGGCCGGCCCCGGGGGTTCCGGGGGCGCGGCGGGCTCCGCGGGTTCGGCCGGTGCGGCGGCGGACGTGGCCGCGGGCCGGGGGGAGCCGTCGGCGGTCCCGGCGGCGACGTGCGCCGCGGGGGCTTCGTGCGCCGGGGCGGTCCCGTGCCCCTCGGCGGTCCCGTTCCCGGCCGGCGCCGCTCCCGCAGCCGACGGCCCGGAGCCGCCGGGCGGGGCCTGCGCGAGGCCGAGATGTCCGTCCGTCATGCCTTCACCAGCCCCTCGTCCCGCCCGCCGAGAGCCAGGTACACGTCTTCCAGACTCGGCGTCGTCAGCGTGAAGTCGTCCAGCGCGGCGAACGCGGGCCCGCCCGTGATCGCCGCGACCGCGGCGCGCGCGGCGTCCTGCGGCAGCCGCAGCGTCCAGCGCCGGCCCGTGCGGCGGGCGGTGCGGGCCAGCTCCGCGATCTGCGGCACGTCGAGCGGCGGCTCGTCGCGCCAGACCAGATCCACCCGGACCTCCCCGCCCACCAGGGCCTTCAGCCCGGCGGGGGAGTCGCAGGCGATGACCCGTCCGCGGTCGAGTACCGCGACCCGGTCGAGCACGGTCTCGGCCTCGACGACGTTGTGCGTGACGAGCAGCACCGTCGCGCCGCGCTCGGCCCGGCGCCGGTCGACCGCCGCCCACACGGCGCGGCGGGCCACCGGGTCCATGGCGGTGGTCGGCTCGTCCAGCACCAGCAGCGGGCGCTCGCCGACCAGCGCCGCCGCCACGCAGGCCAGCCGCCGCTCGCCGCCGGAGAGCCGGCGCAGCGGGCGGTCGGCGAGGCGGTCCAGGCCGAGTTCGCCGAGCACGGCGTCGCGCTCGGCGCGGGCCGCCGCGGCGGGCAGGCCGCGCAGCCGGGCGGTGGTCTCCGCAGCCAGCGCGACCGTCAGATCGTCGAGCGCGGTGGACTCCTGGCCGAGGTACGCCAGCAGCCGCGCGGCCAGCTCGGGGCGGCGTACGAGGTCGTGGCCGAAGAGCTCGATGCTGCCGGAGTCGGGCCGCAGCAGGCCCGTGAGCTGGCGTACGAGGGTGGATTTGCCGGCGCCGTTGGGGCCCAGGAGACCGAAGATCTCCCCGGCGTGGATGTCGAGGCCGACGCCGTCACAGGCCCGTACGGGCCCGGCGGGGGACGCGGCCGGCCCGGTGCCGGGGCCGCCTCCGCGCCACAGCCGCTTCGCGCGGGGAGCCGGATAGGTCTTCACGAGTGCGCGCACGGCACAGACCACCGCGCCCGGCGGGGTGGCGGTCCCGGCCGCGGCAGGACCCGCCGCTTCGCTGCGCGTACTCACGAACTACGAGGGTACGCGGTGCCGGACGGCACGGCCGCCGGGGGGAGGGCTGCGCGGAGCCTGGACGGATACGGGTCACTCCGGTATGACCTGGACATGTCGAAGAAGACGCGCAAGCGCAAGTGGCGTACCCGCAAGGGCAAGGCCAACCACGGCCGCCGGCCCGCCTAGCGGGGACCGCCCGCGCCCGGCGCCCGCGTCAGCGGCCGTCGCGCGCGATGGGCGCCACCACGGCGCCCGTCAGCTCCGCCAGCACCGTCGGCGACAGCTCCACCTCCAGCCCGCGCCGGCCCGCGGAGACGCAGACCGTCGGCCGTCCGGCGGCCGAGGAGTCCAGCACCGTCGGCAGCCGCTTGCGCTGGCCCAGGGGGGAGATGCCGCCGCGGACGTAGCCCGTGGTGCGCTCGGCGTGCGCCGGGTCCGCCATCACGGCCTTCTTGCCGCCGGCCGCCGCGGCCAGCGCCTTGAGGTCCAGCGCGCCGGAGACGGGCACGATCGCGACGGTCAGCGCGCCGTCGACCTCGGCGACCAGGGTCTTGAAGACCTGGCCCGGGTCGACGCCGAGCGCCTGCGCCGCCTCCTCGCCGTACGACGCGGCGGCGGGGTCGTGCGCGTACGCGTGCACGGTGAACGCGGCGCCGGCCTTGGTCAGCGCCACCGTGGCCGGAGTGGATCCGGTCTGCTTCTTCTTGGCCATGGGGAAGGGAACGCGGCTCAGTTGGGGCTCGTCGGGCTTCGCGTCAGGTCGACCGCGGGCAGCGACGGGAGCTTACCCAGCACCGCGCTCTCGCGCCGCAGGATTTTCAGCTCCGCCGACAGCCGCGCCGCCGTGTCCCGTGCCTGGAGGAGCTGCTGCTTCGACGGGGTGTCCAGCACCGCCGCCGCGGCGACGAGGTACGACAGCACCGAGGGCTCGTCCGGCAGCTCCGTGGCCGCGCCGAGGGAGCGTTCACGGGCGCCGGCGAGCCTCTTCTGGTACGTCCTGAAGGCCCGTACCACCGCCGCCGACAGCACGCCCGCGCCCTCGCCCGACCGCTCCGGCAGCGCCTCGACCTCACCGGTCAGATACTCGCCCGAGGTGTCGACCGACAGCAGCCGGAACCGGCGGGTGCCGGTGACCAGCACCTCGAACCCGCCGCTGTCCTTCTCCCGGATCGTCGCCGCGTCCGCGACGCAGCCGACGCCGTAGAGCGCCTGCATGGGGTCGGCGCCGAAGCCGGCCGCGGGGCCGCGCTCGGGCAGCGAGGTCTGATCCGGCAGGCCCGGCCCGGTGGGTGCGACCTCGCGGCCGTCCCGGATCGCCACCACACCGAACCGCCGCTCCGACTCGGGCAGCTTGCGCAGGACCCGCATCATCGCCCGGTACCTCTCCTCGAACACGTTCAAGGGCATGACGAGGCCCGGGAACAGCACCGCGTTCAGCGGGAAGAGGGGCAGGCGTGCGGTGGTCACAGGCGGATCCTAACGGTCCCGGCCGGTACCTCACTGGCGGCGCAGCGCACGGGAGACGCCGGCCGCCACCGTGGTGGCGAGCACCCAGCCGGCGAGCACGAGCACCGTGGCCGTCCACTGGTAATGCCCCGACTGGTGCCAGGCGTTGTCCTGCCCCAGGTCGATGACGGGCAGCAGCAGATCGAGCACGTAGAGCGGCGGGTTCCACTGGGGCCCCTCGCCGGGGCGCATGGCGCGCGGATCCTGCCGCGCGAAGTACAGCGAACCCAGCGCCCACAGCACCGCCATCCACACCACGGCGCGGGTGGGCCGGTAGCCGTACGCCACCGTCCAGTCCTGCAGCAGGCCCCACGCCTTGCCGGTCAGCGGCAGCGTCTCGCGCTGCCTGCGGTGCTTGGCGAGCATGACCTCGCGTGCGTCGTGGTCCTCGCCGGTGTTGCGCAGGACGGCGGCCAGCAGCTCGTACGGCTCGGGGGAGAACTCCGGGGTGGCGGCCTCCACCCACTCCAGCCGGTGCACCAGGGGGAAGGCGCCGACGGGTATGAGGTGCTCGTAGAAGAAGCCCGCCATCGCCAGCCGGCCGGGTCCCGGCCAGCTCGTGTACTTGTCGCGGAGGTTGACGACCCGGGCGCCGGACAGCACGACCTTGCCGCCCTCCGGCTCACGCCCCATGAACCGCAGCTCCGGCGTCTGGATCCGGCGCATGGACATCTCCTGCTCCGGGTCCATCACGAAACGCGCCCCGTCGAGGTCGACGGAGTCGCCGAAGCGCCCGTCGTCCAGCCGCAGCCCGCCGTGGCACTCGAAGCGCTGCATCCGCGTGCCCCGCGGCGGGGTGTGGCCGCTGATGCCGTACGGGGGCGTGGCCGTGCCCGTCGCGGCTTCGGGAACCGCCGCCGGGCCCATGTGCAGCGAGCGTTCCACGGTGAGCTGCGGCGCGTTGAGCGCGCGCTTGCCGTACGGGTTGCGCAGGACGCTGCCGCTCAGGTTCAGCGAGACGCCGATGGTCGCGCTGCGGATCCGCAGCTCGCCGTGCGCCTGCAGCAGATCGGCCTGGAGGTCCTGACCGACGGTGATGCCGTCGGCGGCGATCGCCACGCCGCGCCGGTCACGGCCCACGGTGAGCTGGCTGAGCAGCAGGTCCGTGCCTATGTGCGCGTCGGTCAGCCGGATGCCGCCGTCCACGGTGCAGCGGGGCATGTGCAGATCGCCGCTGGTGGTCAGCCGGGCGGCCTCCAGCCGCGGGACCGAGCACTCCACCAGGCGCAGCGTGGCGAAGGAGCACTCGGGCAGCAGCATCTCGTTCTCGAAGCGGCAGTTGCGCAGCTCCACGTACGGATCGACGCGGCCGCCGGAGAGGTCGAGCGTGCCGGTGACGAACGCGCCGGCCAGCTTGAGCGAGGTCACCCGGCCGGGACGGGCCGGCGGGCCGTGCAACAGCAGCCGGGCGAGTAAGGAGGCGCGCACGCTGCGCTCCGGCCCCCAGACGTGCAGCCCCGCCGGGTCGTTCTGCCCGGGGTCGCGCGAACGCAGATCGTATGTCGCTCCTTCCTGGAAGGCATGCCACAGCCCTCGCTCCGTCTCCGAAAGGTCCTCGGGCGCCTCCGCCCGGTCGTGCTGTACAGCGGTCAACGACACGCTCCCCTGCTCTGCCCGCGTCCGTCCCGTACGGCTCTGATTCCCCTCGGGGCGGCACACTGAACGCTAGTACCACGTACTGACAGTGACGATTTTGCGGTCCAGCCTGTGGACAGCCCGGCCGGGTGGCCGGGCCGTCTGAGAGACTTGGACCCGTGATCTCCCGAATCGATCTGCGCGGCTCCGCCGCCGCTTACGATGCAGGCGGCGGCATCGACCGCGACCTGCTGCCCCGTGCCGAGCTGGACGTCGAGGCCGCCCTGGAGAAGGTGCGTCCGCTGTGCGAGGACGTCCGCCATCGCGGCACGGCGGCGGTGATCGAGATCACAGAGCGTTTCGACGGCGTGACGCTGGAGCGGCTGCGGGTGCCCGCGGAGGCCCTCACGCGCGCGCTGGCCGAGCTGGACCCGAAGGTGCGTGCCGCGCTGGAGGAGTCGATCCGCCGCGCCCGCATCGTCCACCGCGAGCAGCGCCGGAGCGACACCGCGGTGCGCGTCGTCCCCGGCGGGACGGTCACGGAGCGCTGGCTGCCCGTCGCGCGCGTCGGGCTGTACGTGCCGGGCGGCCAGGCCGTGTACCCGTCGTCCGTGGTGATGAACGTGGTGCCGGCCCAGGAGGCGGGCGTGCCGTCGCTGGCCGTCTCCTCGCCCCCGCAGAAGGACGTGCCGAACTCGTGGGGCGCCGGCCTGCCGCACCCGACGATTCTCGCCGCCTGCGCGCTGCTCGGCGTGGAGGAGGTGTACGCCGCGGGGGGCGCGCAGGCCGTCGCCATGTTCGCGTACGGGACCGGGGAGTGCGCCCCCGCCGACCTGGTCACCGGCCCGGGGAACGTGTACGTGGCCGCTGCCAAGCGCCTGTTGAAGGGCCGTATCGGCATCGACGCCGAGGCCGGCCCCACCGAGATCGCCATCCTCGCCGACGACACCGCCGACCCGGCGCACGTCGCCGCGGACCTCATCAGCCAGGCCGAGCACGACGAGCTGGCCGCCGCCGTCCTCGTCACGCCCTCCGAGCGGCTCGCCGAGGCCGTCGAGGCCGAGCTGAAGACGCAGGTGGCCGCGACCCGGCACGTCGAGCGGGTCAGCGCCGCGCTGGCCGGGCGGCAGTCCGGCATCGTGCTCGTGGACGACCTGGAGGCCGGCCTGCGCGTCGTCGACGCCTACGCCGCCGAGCACTTGGAGATCCAGACCGCCGACGCCGCCGCGCTCGCCGCCCGGGTGCGCAACGCCGGCGCGATCTTCGTCGGCCCGTACGCCCCGGTCTCCCTGGGGGACTACTGCGCCGGCTCCAACCACGTGCTGCCCACCGGCGGCTGCGCCTGCCACTCCTCGGGCCTGTCCGTGCAGTCCTTCCTCAAGGGCATCCACGTCGTGGACTACACGCGCGACGCCCTCGCCGAGGTCACCGCCCACGTGGTCAGCCTCGCGGAGGCCGAGGACCTGCCCGCCCACGGGGCCGCGCTGAAGGCCAGGTTCGACTGGAAGGTGCCGCAGCCGTGACCGCGATCGACGACCTGCCCGTCCGCGACGAGCTGCGCGGCACGTCCCCGTACGGCGCGCCCCAGCTCGACGTGCCGGTCCGGCTGAACACCAACGAGAACCCCTACCCGCTGCCCGGGCCCCTGGTCCGGCGCATCGCCGAGCGCGTCACCGAGGCCGCCCGCGACCTCAACCGCTACCCCGACCGGGACGCGGTCGAGCTGCGCACCGAGCTGGCCCGCTACCTGTCGCGTACCGCGGGACACGAGGTGGGCACCGCGAACGTCTGGGCGGCCAACGGCTCCAACGAGGTCATCCAGCAACTGCTGCAGACCTTCGGCGGTCCCGGCCGCACGGCCATCGGCTTCGAGCCGTCGTACTCGATGCACGCCCTCATCTCCCGCGGCACCGGCACCGGCTGGCTCTCCGGCCCCCGGCGCGAGGACTTCACCATCGACGTCGGGGCCGCCGAGCGCGCCATCGCCGAGCACCGCCCCGACGTGGTGTTCGTCTGTTCGCCGAACAACCCCACCGGCACCGCGGTCGAACGTGAGACCGTCCTGCGGCTGTACGACGCCGCGCAGGCCGCGGGTCCCTCGATGCTCGTGGTGGACGAGGCGTACGGCGAGTTCAGCCACCGCCCGTCGCTGTTGCCGCTGATCGAGGGCCGCCCCCGGCTCGTCCTCACCCGCACGATGTCCAAGGCGTTCGGCGCCGCCGGCCTGCGGCTGGGCTATCTCGCCGCCGACCCCGCCGTGGTCGACGCGGTCCAGCTCGTCCGGCTGCCGTACCACCTGTCCGCCGTCACCCAGGCCACCGCACTCGCCGCCCTGGAGCACACCGATACCCTGCTGCAGTACGTCGAACAGCTCAAGCAGGAGCGGGACCGGCTGGTGTCGGAGCTGACCGTGCTCGGCTGCGAGGTCACCGAGTCCGACGCCAACTTCGTCCAGTTCGGCCGTTTCCCCGACGCGCACGCCGCGTGGGAGCGGCTGCTGGATGCGGGCGTGCTGGTCCGGGACAACGGCGTGCCCGGTTTCCTGCGCGTCAGCACAGGCACACCGGCGGAGAACGACGCGTTCCTCGATGCGGTGCGCGCGCTGAAGAAGGAGAACAACTCATGACCCGCGTGGGCCGCGTCGAGCGCACCACAAAGGAGACCTCGGTCGTCGTCGAGCTGGACCTCGACGGCCGCGGCGAGGTCTCCGTGTCGACGGGCGTCGGCTTCTTCGACCACATGCTCGACCAGTTGGGCCGCCACGGCCTGTTCGACCTCACCGTCAAGACCGAGGGCGACCTGCACATCGACAGCCACCACACCATGGAGGACACCGCGCTGGCCCTGGGCGCCGCCTTCCGGCAGGCCCTCGGCGACAAGCGCGGCATCGTCCGGTTCGCCGACGCCTCCGTGCCGCTGGACGAGTCGCTGGCCCAGGTCACCGTGGACCTCTCCGGCCGCCCGTACCTGGTGCACACCGAGCCCGAGGGCATGGCCCCGATGATCGGCGCCGACTACGACACGACGATGACCCGGCACATCCTGGAGTCGTTCGTCGCCCAGGCGCAGATCGCGCTGCACGTCCACGTGCCCTACGGGCGCAACGCGCACCACATTGTGGAGTGCCAGTTCAAGGCGCTGGCCCGCGCGCTGCGCCTGGCCGCCGAGATCGACCCCCGGCAGACCGGTATCCCGTCGACCAAGGGCGCCCTGTCATGAACGGCCTGTCGATTCTGCTGATCTTCGTGGGGCTCTTCCTGCTCGGCGGCGTCATCTCCTTCGTCAAGCAGGGCCAGTCGAAGAACGTGGTCGCCGTGCTCGCCATCGGCGCCGCGATGGCGCTGGCCGCCGGCATCCTGCGGCTGGGGGTGTGAGGTTGAGCGACCGCGCCGCGTCCACCGCCTCCGCCGGCCCCGCCGCCGCGGCGGCGCCGGCCGCCGTGCCCGCCGCCCGCGGGGGCGAGGGGCGGGGCGGGCGCAAGAGCGTCGTCGTCTTCGACTACGGCTTCGGCAACGTCCGCTCGGCCGAGCGCGCCGTCGCCCGCGCCGGCGCCGAGGTGGAGATCACCGGTGACTACGACCGCGCGATGGCCGCCGACGGCCTGCTGGTGCCCGGCGTCGGCGCCTTCGCCGCCTGCATGGGCGGGCTGAAGGAGGCCCGCGGCGACTGGGTCGTCGAGCGCCGGCTCGCCGGCGGCCGGCCCGTGCTGGGCATCTGCGTCGGCATGCAGATCCTCTTCGAGCAGGGCGTCGAACACGGCGTGCGGACCGACGGCATGGGCGAGTGGCCCGGCACGGTCGAGGCGCTCCAGGCCGGCGTCGTGCCCCACATGGGCTGGAACACCGTCGAGATCGCGGCCGGCTCCCGCATGTTCGCGGGCATCGACCCGGCGGAGCGCTTCTATTTCGTCCACTCCTACGCCGCCCGCCGCTGGGAGCTGGAGGTGCACAACCCGCGCATCGACCCGCCCGCCGTCACCTGGAGCACCCACGGTGAGCCGTTCGTCGCCGCCGTCGAGAACGGGCCTCTGTGGGCCGCCCAGTTCCACCCCGAGAAGTCCGGCGACGCCGGTGCCCTGCTCCTCAAGAACTGGATCGAGACCCTCTGATGACGCCGCCCCGTGAGATGACCACCGCCCTGGAGCTGCTGCCCGCCGTCGACGTCCGGGACGGCCAGGCCGTACGCCTCGTGCACGGCGAGTCCGGCACCGAGACCGGCTACGGCGACCCGCTGGAGGCCGCCCTCACCTGGCAGCGCGCCGGCGCGGAGTGGCTGCACCTCGTCGACCTCGACGCGGCCTTCGGCACCGGCGACAACCGCGCGCGGATCGGCGAGGTCGTCCGCTCGATGGACATCAAGGTCGAGCTGTCCGGCGGCATCCGGGACGACGCGTCCCTGGCCGCCGCCCTGGACACCGGCTGCACCCGCGTCAACCTCGGCACCGCCGCCCTGGAGTCGCCCGCATGGGTCGCCGGCGTGATCGCCGAGCACGGCGACCGCATCGCCGTCGGCCTCGACGTCCGCGGCACCACGCTGCGCGGTCGCGGCTGGACCCGGGACGGCGGCGACCTGTTCGAGACGCTGGCGCGCCTCGACGCCGAGGGCTGCGCGCGCTACGTGGTCACCGACATCAACAAGGACGGCACGCTCCAGGGCCCCAACCTGCAACTGCTGCGCGACGTCTGCGCCGCCACCGACCGGCCGGTCGTCGCCTCCGGGGGTGTCTCCTCTCTCGACGACCTGCGGGCCATCGCCTCGCTGGTCCCGGAGGGGGTCGAGGGTGCCATCGTCGGGAAGGCGCTCTACGCGAAGGCGTTCACCATGGAAGAGGCGTTGGAGGCGGTGTCCTGATGGCCGGTGGCGGTGTACGCCGTATCTCGTCCGGTGCCCCCTGGGAGGAGGAGTTCGGCTACTCACGGGCGGTGGAGCTGCCCAACGGGCTCGTGCTGGTGGCCGGCTGCACCTCCGTCGTGGACGGCGTGGTCGTCGGCGAGGGGGATCCGCACACCCAGGCCATGACCGCCTTCGGCGTCGCGTTCGAGGCGCTGAAGAGGGTCGGCCTGGAGCGCGAGGACGTCGTGCGGACCCGGATGTTCCTCACCCACGCCCGTGACGTGGAGGCGGTCGGCGGTGCGCACAAGGAGCTGTTCGACGCCATCCGCCCCGTCGCATCGCTGATCATCGTCTCCGGTTTCGTCGACTCGCGGCTGGTCGTCGAGGTCGAGGTCGAGGCGTACCGCCCGGGCGGCTCCGGGGAGGCGGCCGGCGCATGACCCTGGCGGTACGTGTCATCCCCTGCCTCGACGTGGACGGCGGCCGGGTCGTCAAGGGCGTCAACTTCCAGAATCTGCGTGACGCCGGCGACCCCGTCGAGATGGCGAAGGTGTACGACGCGGAGGGCGCCGACGAGCTGACGTTCCTCGACATCACCGCGTCCTCCGGCGACCGCGAGACGACGTACGAGATGGTGCGCCGCACCGCGGAGCAGGTCTTCATCCCGCTCACGGTCGGCGGCGGCGTGCGCACGGTCGCCGACGTGGACCGGCTGCTGCGCGCCGGCGCCGACAAGGTCGGCGTCAACACCGCGGCGATCGCCCGGCCGGAGCTGATCAGCGAGATCGCCGAGCGCTTCGGCAGCCAGGTGCTGGTGCTCTCCGCGGACGCGCGGCGCTGCGGCGACGGCGTCGCGACCCCCTCGGGCTTCGAGGTCACGACCCACGGCGGGCGGCGCGGCACCGGCATCGACGCCGTCGGGTGGGCGCGGCGGGCCGCGGAGCTGGGCGCGGGGGAGATCCTGCTCAACTCGATGGACGCCGACGGCACCAAGGACGGCTACGACACGGAGATGATCGCCGCCGTACGCAAGCAGGTGACGATCCCCGTCGTCGCCAGCGGCGGTGCGGGCCGCCTCGACCACTTCGCCCCGGCGATCGACGCGGGCGCGGACGCGGTGCTGGCGGCCTCGGTGTTCCACTTCGGGGAGCTGCGCATCGGCGAGGTCAAGGAGAGCCTGCGTGCGGCCGGCTGCGCGGTGCGGAGCACGCCGGCGACGGGCTGAGCGGGACCTGCCGCCGCCGGCTCAGCCGGCGTGCAGGACCCGGAACCGGCTCGGTTCCGCCGGATCCCGGTCGGCGACCTGGACCGGCGGCCAGGCCCACTGCCACACGCCGAGCCCCGGCACGCGCGAGAACCGGATCGGGCCGCGGGTCCCGTCGACCGCGACGTCCTCCCAGGCGGGGGTACGGGCCCCGTCCGCGCCCCGGCGCCGCAGCAGGTCGGCGAGGACCGCGACCGTGTCGTAGCCCTCGAACGCGACGAACGAGGGCGCCCCGGCGAGCCGTTCGCGCAGCGCCGAGGCGACCCGTACGCCCAGGGGCGGGAGCCGTTCGGGCAGATAGCGCAGGAACGGCACCCCCGCGCCCTCGGCGCCCAGCAGCTCCGCCCATCCGGCGAACTCCGGCTGCCCGGCCGGTGCGCCGATCAGCAGCCCGGCGAGGCGCGGGTCGCGGCGCACGGACTTCACCAGCGGCACCGCGGGCTCCGGGTGGCCGACGAGCAGCAGCAGGGCGGTCGCACCGCTGTCGGCGAGCACGTCGCACAGGGCCGCGGGGGTGAGCGCACCCACGTCCAGCTCGGCCACGGTGCCGCCGCGCGGGGCGAGGGCGTCGTGCAGGATCCGGGTTCCGGACGCCCAGTACACGCTCGGCTGGGCCGCCACGGCGAGGCGGCGGTGGCCCGCGCCCAGGAGGAAGTCCGCGTAGAGCCGCCAGCCGTGGGACTGCGCCGGGGCGATCCGCGCTATGCCGTCCGCGGGCTGCTCGGTCAGCGCGTCCAGGACCGCGGACGAGCACAGGAACGGCACGCCGAGGGCGGCGGCGCGGGCGGCGGCGGAGCGGGCGACGACGCTGTGGTACTCGCCGGCCAGCGCGGCGACGCCCCTCCCGGCCAGTTCATCGACGGCCCGCGCGGCTCGCTGCGGATCGGCGGCGGTGTCCCGTACCACCAGCTCCAGGGGGCGGCCGGCGATGCCGCCCGCGTCGTTGACCTCGCGGGCGGCGAGTTCGAGCCCGGCGACCAGATGCCGGCCGGCCTCGGCCCAGCCGGGCGGGGTGAGCGGGGCGAGGGCGCCGATCCGTACGGGCGCGTCCCGCCGCGCCGGGTGCGCATCGGTGATCATGGCGGCCATTGCACAGGCCGACGGGCCGGGCGGCAACCGATTATCCACCCAGGGGCCCGCTCACCGCGGCGCGCGCCACCACCGTGCCCTTCAGCGCCGCCACCAGCCGGTCCACCTGCCGCAGCGACGCCGCGAGCACCGCGTCCGGGTCCGGCGCGTGCGCCACCGCCATCGCGCACTCGCACAGGGCACCGAAGACCACCGAGGCCATCGCGTCCAACTCCACCGCCGGCACCGCGTTCTCGCCGTCGGCGTGAACGGCCTGCTCCAGTCCGCGCCGCGTCATCGCCCGGCAGTCCGCCTGTACCTCGCGCATCACCGCCCAGCCCAGCGCCCCCGGCGCGTCGAGCAGGGTGATCCGCTGGGTGCCGGGCTCGATGGAGCCGGTGAGGAACGCCCGCTGGCCCGCGCGCAGCCCGTCCCACGGGTCCGGGCACGCGCGGAAGGCGTCGGCGATGGCGTCGCGCAGCCGGTGCTGCTCGGCCTCGTAGACGGCGCGGAAGACGGTCTGCTTGTTGCGGAAGTGGTGGTAGAGCGCGCCCTTGGTGATACCCGCCCGGGCGCAGATCGCGTCGAGGGACGCGGCGGCGTAGCCGTCCCGGGCGAAGTGCAGGCGGGCGGCGCCCACCAGGTCCTTCGTCGTCGTCGCGGTGCGCTCCTGCTGCGTTCTGCGCGTCTTCATGCGCGCATTGTAGGCGGGTTTACCCTGTACATACGTACTCCCGGTATGTAACTCTGCGGGGGCCGGCCGTGACGAGAACCGTGACGCGCACAGCGAGAGAGGGGCGTACGCCCATGACCACCACCGCAGTCGTCGTCGACGCCGTCCGTACGGCCTCCGGCAAGGGCAAGCCCGGCGGCGCCCTGTCCGGCGTCCACTCCGTCGATCTCCTGGCCGAGGTGCTGCGCGCGCTCGCCGACCGCAACGGCCTCGACCCCGCGCTCCTCGACGACGTCATCGCCGGCTGCGTCACCCAGGCCGCCGACCAGTCGTTCAACGTCGCCCGCAACGCCGTGCTCGCCGCCGGCTTCCCCGAGTCCGTCCCGGGCACCACCGTCGACCGGCAGTGCGGCTCCTCGCAGCAGGCCGCCCACTTCGCGGCGCAGGGGGTGATGGCCGGGGCGTACGACATCGCCGTGGCCGCCGGCGTCGAGTCGATGAGCCGGGTACCGATGGGCACGGCCGTCGTGGGCCGGGACCCCTTCGGCGACCGGCTCGCCGCCCGCTACCCCGGCGGGCTGATCGCCCAGGGCCACTCCGCGGAGCTGATCGCGGCGCGGTGGGGACTGGGGCGTACGGAGCTGGACGCCTTCTCGGAGCGCTCGCACCGGCTGGCGGTACGGGCGTGGGAGGCCGGCGTCTTCGACGCGGACGTCGTGCCCGTGGGGGAGCACCGCAGGGACGAGACCGTACGGCCGTCGACGACCCTGGACGGGCTCGCCGCGCTCAAGCCGTCCTTCTACGACCCGGCCGTCGCCGAGCGCTTCCCCGAGATCGGCTGGCACCTCACGCCCGGCAACTCCTCGCCCCTCACGGACGGCGCGTCCGCGGTGCTGATCACGAGCGAGGAGCGGGCGGAGGAGCTGGACCTCAGGCCGCGGGCGCGGTTCCACTCCTTCGCGGTGACGGGCGACGACCCGGTGCTGATGCTGATGGGCGTCGTACCGGCGACCCGGAAGGTGCTGGCGAAGGCGGGGCTCACGATCGACGACATCGACGCCTTCGAGGTGAACGAAGCCTTCGCGCCGGTGCCGCTGGCGTGGCAGCGCGACGTGGGCGCCGACCCGGAGCGGGTCAACGTCCACGGCGGCGCGATCGCCCTGGGTCACGCGCTGGGCGCGTCGGGAACGCGGCTGCTGGGCACGCTGCTCGGCGCGCTGGACGCGGTGGACGGCCGCTACGGCCTGCAGGTGATGTGCGAGGCGGGCGGCCTGGCGAACGCGACGATCGTGGAACGGCTCCGCTGACCCGCTGCGCGGAGCGCGGCGGACCGGCGGGTGCGGTGGCGCGTCGGCGAGCGGGCGCCGCGGTGACCCGTGCGGTCGGGTGCCGCGGAATGACCGAGCCGGTCGCCCGGACCGCGCGGGGAGCTGCCGGGTCTCCGGCGGGGGCTCGGCGACCGGCGCCCAGCCCTCCGCGCTGCACCCGGCGGCGCGGGGAGCGCCTTCGGCGACCCACCCGCGCCGGTGACGCCATGCGGCCACATGCGGTAGCGGAGTGATCCGGTGACCGCGGTGCGAAGATCCCCTCTTCCCAGCGCAGCCCCGCGGGGCGTCCGGCCCTTCGGGCCGGCCGCCGGCGGGGACGTGCCGCTCTCCTCCGGGCTCGCCGCTAGGCGCCCAGCGCTTCCGCCGTGCGCAGCACTCCCGCCGCCTCCTCGTCGCGGCCCTGGCGCTGGAGCGTACGGCCCAGCATCAGGTGCGCGTAGTGCTCGACCGGGTCGCGGTCGAGGACCGCGCGCAGTTCCGTCTCGGCCCGGGTCAGTTGCGCCGAGTGGTAGTACGACCGGGCCAGCAGCAGCCGGGGCGCGACCTGCTCGGGGTGCTCCGCGACCACCGTGGCCAGCAGCTTCGCCGCCCCCACGTAGTCCTTCGCCTCGAAGAGCGTCCCGGCCTGCTCCCAGCGGGACGCCGCGTCCGCCGCCTCGGCGCCCGCGAAGAGGTTCAGCGCGTCGCTCCACCGGCTCGCGGCGGGCTCACCGTCCGGGCCGAAGGCGTTGAAGCCCCGGAACTCCTCGCTCATGTCACTCCTCCCGGCTCTCCGGCCGCAACGCGGCCAGTTGCTGCTCGAACGGAACCACCTGCTCGGGCCCGCCGGCCGGCGGGCGCGACTGCCGGCCGTGCATCAGCTCGGCCAGCTCGCCCGCCGCCCGGGCGATCCGCGTGGGCAGGGTGTCGGTCAGCGGGTCGCCGCTGCCGCCCCAGTCGTCCGCCGCCGCGTACACCGCGGTGGGCACGACGACGGACCGCAGGTAGGCGAAGAGCGGGCGCATCGCGTGCTCCAGCACCAGCGAGTGCCGCGCCGTCCCGCCGGTCGCCGCGACCAGCACCGGCTTCCCGGCCAGCGCGCCGTCGTCCGCCGCTCCGATCACGTCGAAGAACGACTTGAACAGTCCGCTGTACGACGCGGAGAAGACCGGTGTCACGGCGATCAGGCCGTCGGCGCCCGTGACCGCGTCGATCGCCTTGGCGAGGTCCGCGGACGGGAAGCCGGTGACGGTGTTGTGGGCGATGTCCGCCGCCAGGTCACGCAGCTCGACCACGTGCACGTCGATCTGCCGGTCGTCGTCGGCCGGCTGCCGCCGTACCGCCTCGGCCAGCCGGTCGGCGAGCAGCCGGGTGGACGAGGGCACGCTCAGCCCGGCCGAGACCACGGTCAGCTTCAGCGCGGTCACTTCGCCACCTCCTGCTTCTCACTCTGCTCGGCGTCGGCTGCCGCCGCCACGCGGGCCGCGTGGGTCGGCGCCTCCGGCACGTCCGCCGGCCGGTTCTTCGCGAACTCCTCGCGCAGCACCGGCACGACCTCCTCGCCGAGCATGTCCATCTGCTCCAGGACGGTCTTCAGGGGCAGGCCCGCGTGGTCGACAAGGAAGAGCTGGCGCTGGTAGTCACCGAAGGACTCGCGGAACGTCAGCGTCTTGTCGATGACCTCCTGCGGGCTGCCCACGGTCAGCGGCGTCTGCTCGGTGAAGTCCTCCAGCGAAGGCCCGTGCCCGTACACCGGCGCGTTGTCGAAGTACGGCCGGAACTCCCGCACCGCGTCCTGCGAGTTCTTCCGCATGAACACCTGGCCGCCGAGGCCGACGATCGCCTGCTCGGGCGTGCCGTGGCCGTAGTGCGCGTAGCGCGTGCGGTACAGCTCGATCAGCCGCTGGAAGTGCTCCTTCGGCCAGAAGATGTTGTTGGCGAAGAAGCCGTCACCGTAGTACGCGGCCTGCTCGGCGATCTCCGGCGAGCGGATGGAGCCGTGCCAGACGAAGGGCGGCACGCCGTCCAGCGGGCGCGGTGTGGAGGTGAAGCCCTGCAGCGGGGTGCGGAACCTGCCCTCCCAGTCCACCACGTCCTCGCGCCACAGCCGGTGCAGCAGCGCGTAGTTCTCCACGGCCAGCGGGATGCCCTGCCGGATGTCCTGGCCGAACCAGGGATAGACGGGGCCGGTGTTGCCCCGGCCCATCATCACGTCCACCCGGCCGTCGGCCAGGTGCTGGAGCATCGCGAAGTCCTCGGCGATCTTCACCGGGTCGTTCGTGGTGATCAGCGTGGTGGACGTGGACAGGATCAGCCGCTCCGTCCGCGCCGCGACCCAGCCCAGCATGGTGGTGGGCGAGGAGGGGACGAAGGGAGGGTTGTGGTGTTCGCCCGTGGCGAAGACGTCGAGCCCGACCTCCTCGGCCTTGAGCGCGAGGGCGGTCATCGACGTGATCCGCTCGTGCTCGCTCGGCACCCGACCCGTGGTGGGGTCCTGGGTCACGTCGCCCACACTGAAGATCCCGAACTGCACCGGACTCACCCTCTCCGTGGTTGAAAGCTCAATCACACCGGAGAACGTGTGCCCGCGCAACCCTATTCCCCCGCCGGGTCCAAGCAGGTCGGAGCCCCGGTACGGGTCCGCGCGGGGTCAGGGACAAAAGGACCCGTACCGGGGGGTGGGGGGGTGGGCCGGGCCCGGCCTCCCGCACCGGGCCCGGCCGGTGCGGGGGCCGCTGCCCGGGGCGGTCGGGCAGCGGCTCGGGACGGCCGGCCGGCCACCCCGGGGTGGGAGAGCCGGCCGGCCGCCCGGGAGGACGGATCGGCGCCGGCCGGCTCTCCGTGTCAGGCGGACGGGAACAGCTCGGCGTACACCGCGAAGGCGATCGCCAGCCCTGCCTGCGCCCAGAACCGGTGGTACGTGAACTCCGGCGCCGGCCCGCCGTCCAGGTGGGCCTGGATCTTCTCCCAGTCCGGGTCGTCGCGGTACCACGAGCGCAGCCCGATGAACGTCACGCCCGGCTCGATCGTGTCGCCGTTCGGCATGGTCCCCGACCATCCGTTGGGGATGTACACCTCGTCCTCGAAGCGCCCGTAGTCGGCGCGCGTCTCCGGCACCGCGATGCCGAGGGAGTCGGTGTTCGCGGCCAGCGCGTCCAGCAGCCGCTTGGCCAGGTCGGCCGTCGCGCTGTCGCCGGCCTTCGCCGCGTAGTACGTCAGCGTCTTGGCCAGCGCCGACGCGACGCCCACGTCCGTGCCGTACTCGGCGACCGAGACGTGCAGCCCGGAGTTGTCGCCGGGGTTGTCCGGGTCCCAGGTGTCCGGGGCGCCGTCCCAGGACAGCGTGGCCGGGATGCTGAACGTGCCGTCGGACTCCGCGGTGATCTCCGGCGTGACCCAGGCCACCCACTTCTCCAGCAGTTCCTGCGCCGTCGTGTTGCCGGAGGTGTAGTACAGCTCCGCGACCCGCTCCATGCCCCAGCACTGCATGCCGAACCAGTTGTTGCTGGGCGGGTCGTGGTAGACGGGCTGCCAGTCGTAGGCCATGCCGTAGAAGGTGGGCGTGCCCGCCGGCGGGGTGCCGTACTGGCCTTCCCAGCTGTTGGTGCAGCCGCCGGCGATCCCGCCCTCCGGGGACTGCAGCCAGCGCAGGAACTCAAGCTGCCGGGTCAGGCTCGTCGACCAGTCGCTCTTCGCGGTGGAGCCCTTGGGGGTCAGCGCGGGGACGGTGGACAGCGCCCAGGCCGCGAACGGGTTCTGGTAGCCCTGGTGGGCGGCGCCGTCGCCGATGCGCCAGGCCCAGCCGCCGCCGCCCCCGCCCGCTGCCCCGCCCCAGGCGTAGTACCAGGACAGCAGGTAGTGCTGGGAGTCCCGGCCGCTGCCCGCGGCACAGCCCGTCGGGCTGGTGCAGTCACCGATCTTCTTGAAGTACTTGTCGAACATCGCGTACCGCAGGTAGTCGCCCATCTTCGCGGCACGCTGCACCGAGGCGGAGATCTGACCCTCGTTGCCCTGCTCGGTGGCCCAGGTCAGCGCCCAGTAGGCGGCCTGCACGGCGCGTGCGTCGGCGTCGGGCGCGTTGGTGTACTTCCACTGCTTGGCGTACGAGGCGTCCCCCACGAAGAGGTCGAGGTAGCCGTTGGGGCCGCCGAACTCGAAGAGGTCGGTCGTCGGCTGGGGAACCGTCTCCCAGACCGACTCCTCCGCGCCGCGCTGGTAGCTGTTGATGTACGACGGGCCTTCGCCGGGGCCGTTCTGGCCGCCGGTGCCCGGGGTGTTGCCGTAGCCGTAGGTGTTGTCGACGTCGAGCAGCCAGTGCATCCCGTAGATGTCCATCGTCCCGTACGCGGACGCCAGTTCGGCTGCCAGCGGGTCCTGGCCGACCGATACGGACTGGTCGAGCTGGGAGGGGTACTCCGAGACGTCGGGGTGCTCGGGCGCGTACGTCGCGGGCGAACTGGGGTTGTACGAGTCGTTCGTGGGCTGGTCGGCCTGGGTGGGGATGATGTACTGCTCGGTCTTCTCCCAGGCTTCGTTGAACGGGCCCCAGTCGCCGGTGACCCTGCCGTACGCGGCCTCCAGCCACATCCAGTAGCTGAACGCCTCGGACGTCGTCTCGTGCCCGTGGTCGGGCGCCTCGACGAGCAGGGTCTCCACGCTGTGGTACGGGATGCCGTCAGGGCTGAAGTACCCGTTGGCGGGGTCCTTGATCTTCTCGTACTGGGCGAGGAAAAGGTCGTCGTACGGACCCTGCGGGGCCGCCGCCGCCGTCTTCTCGGGGGCCGTGCCGGCCCTGGCGACGGTGGGCGCTGCGACGGCCGACGCGAGGGCGGCGCCGCCGGCCGCGGCGGTGAACCGCCGGCGGGACAGTGACTTGGACATGGGGGGATCTCCTCGGGGAGCCCGCGGGCACGCGGCCCGGCGGGAGGGTGGAGGGAGTCAGGGGTGCGCGGCTGCGGGCGTGGGGGGTGACGAACCCGGGGCCGGGCGGACCGCACGGGACGGCTGGTGGCCGTGAAGGGCCGGTGGATGCCCGGTGGCGGCCGTCCCGGGGGCCGCCACCGGGCCGCTCCGCCGCCGGGATCCGGCGGCCGGCGGCGGAGGGTGGGGGGAACTCGCGTGCGCTAGCTCACCGGCGGGTTGGCGTTGGCGATCAGCTCTTCGAACTGAGCCTGGAACCAGTAGCCGGAGGTCGGCGCGTCGGGAAGGGCGCCCGACATGTTGTACTGGTTGCGCGCGTTGCCCTCGTAGGTCGGGTCGCACATCCGGTCGAAGCCCTTGTCGTCGTCCGGAATCTCCTCGCTGGCGCCGTCCGACTCACCCGGAGGCTTGATCCAGGCGTAGGCGTGGATGCTCGGCGCGGGCGAAGCGGTCGGCCGCTCACCGAGACCGGCACCGGACTGGTTGCACCAGTTGCCGAGGTGGATCCGGCGGTCGGTGCGGCTGTCGTTGACGTAGTCCTCAGCGGGCCCGTTGATGTCGCCGGGGCCGGTGGGCCGGTCGGGGCCGCCCCAGCCGTTGCGCGAGGTGTCGATGATCGCGCCCATGCCGGACGGGAACCCGGCCGCGGGCGCGGCTTCCTCCACGAACGCCTGCGCGAACGACTGCTCGTCCACGTAGCGGTTCCAGTCCACCCACGAGCTGTGCCCCTCGCGGATGGGACCGTCGCTCGCCCGGTCGTCGATCGAGAAGTACGGCTCCTCGGTGGCGCCGTAGTTCGCGGTGTTGGCGGCGAAGCCGGTGACGTCCTCGGGCGAGGCGCCCTCGGCGTTGGCGGCCTCGTACAGCAGGTCGGCGCTCGCCTGGAAGTTGTCGTCCCAGCCGATCCAGCCGTGGTGGCCGATGTCGATGTAGTTGTAGACGTTGCCGTTGTCGCCGAGCGTGCCCAGGTTGTAGCCCACGCCCTTGACGTAGTTGCCGTTGGCCTTCATCTCGTCGCACTCGGGCGTCGCGGTTTCCCGGCTGCCGACGTTGGTGACGAGGTTGGGCAGGGAGTCGATCTCGACGATGTTGATGATCTTGAGGTCGTCGTACGCCGAGTCGTCGATGATGGCGTCGATCTCGTCGATGAACTCGGTCTTGTACCGGTCGATCTCGTCCGGGCCCAGCTCGCCCCGGGAGGCGAGCGCCGCGCAGTCCCGGCCGGGCAGGTTGTACGTGACGATCTGGATCGCGTCGGCGCCCTGGGCCAGCGCCTCGTCCATGTGCTCACGCAGGCCCATGTTGTTCGAGCCGTCGGAGCCGCTCGTGATCGCCCCGATGCTGTCCAGCCACACGGCGGTGGGGGTGTCGGCGATGGCCGCCCCGCCGCCCTCGGTGGCGGCGGCCGACCAGTCGGGGTTCACGTAGAGCTGGCTGCCCTCGTACGGATTGTCGCCGGGCGCCGCGACTTCGGCCGCCGCGGGAGGCGCGGACAGCGAGTAGGCGAGCAGTGTGCCTGTTGCCGCCAGCGCCGCGGCGCTGACCCCGGTGACACGTAGACGTGACTTTCTCATGCGGCTCTCCTTCCACGCCCCTGCCGGGCGTTGGAGGTGGGGGGTTGCGGGGGGATGTGCATGGCGGGCACTACCGGGAGCACGCGATTACTGACGAGTACATGTCAATAAATGACCTTCCTGCCGCGCGTCCCGAGCGGTGGTGTGTGAAGGGTGGGAGCGCTCCCATATCGCGCTGCGAGGCTAACAGCTCAAAGAAGTGTTGTGAAGGGCCCGCCCACAAGGACACCCGTCTTCACTGTTCGTAGGCGCGAAACGGGCAGGTGGGACATGGCGGTTCAGCGCCATGTCCCACCAAGTGGCCGCATCTGAGGGGCATCCGTCTCCGCCGCCGCGCCGTCCCCGTGGCCGCCGTCTCCGCCGTCCTGGGCGCCCGCGAGTCCCCGGTGCCGGCACCGGCGCGCGCTACGCGCCCTGCCGCGCCCCGATCTCCGCGACCAGCCGTTCCGCCACCGGCGCCGCGACCCCGTGCGCCCCGGCGCCGCGCAGCAGCGCGCCCCCGATGGCGTCGAGTTCGAGAGGGCGGCCCGCCTCCGCGTCGCGGAGCATCGAGGACTTCGTACGGGCCGGAAAGGTGTCGTACATCGTCGCGACCGCATCCGCGTCCACCCGCGCCCCGCACGCCCTCGCGACGGCGGCGGTCTCCGCGAGCAGCGCCAGCATCTCGTCCCGGTGCTCGGTCCGGACACCGCCGACGGGCAGGCGGTGGCGGGTGGTGAGCAGCGCCATCGGCGCGAGGAAGGCCATCTTCGTCCACAGGACGCTCGCCTCGTCCCCGAGCACCTGCGTCTCGGCGCCGGCGTCGGCCAGCACCCGCGCCGCCGCCTCCAGCCGCTCGCGCGGCGCCGTCGAGGAGGCGAGCGAGACCTTGGTGAACGGGCTGCCGTGCTCGATCAGCCCCGGCCCGACCCGGGTGGATTCCACGGTGATCGTGCCCGCGGCGACCTGCTCGGGCCGGTAGCGCTCGCGCAGCACCGCCATGTGGTCGACGCCGTTGAGGAGCGGCACCACGAGCCCGTCACCCAGCGCCGCGGGCGGCACCCGCTCCAGCGCGGCCTCGAAGGCAGTGGCCTTGACGGCGACGATGCACAGGTCCACGGGCCCGCGCAGCTCGGTGTCCCCCGCCACGTGGGTGGCGAAATCACCGAACTGCCTGCTGTTGACCCTGATTCCGTCCGCCTGGAGCGCGCCGGCGGTCGCGGCGCCGGCCAGACAGGTCACCCGGTGCCCACCCCGGGCCAGCAGCCCGGCGAGCAGCCCGCCGACCCCGCCGGGGCCGAGCACGGCAGCGTTAATCGAGTCCATGCGGAGCAGTAAAGGCCAGTTCACCGAGCACGTCCACTCCGCTCGCGGCCACCGCCGCGGCTCCGCCGCCCCCCGCGCGACCGCGCCCGCTCGCCGCCTTCCGCCGGCCGGCCGCATTGATCAAGCGCGCACGAACGCTCCTCCCGGCCTGCGATGATCGGCTGGACCTGAAGGGATGAACTCAAGGGGCAGCGTGATTGTTCTGATACTGGTCGGCGTCCTGGCGCTTGTTCTCGGCGGGTGCGCGTGTGTGGTGTGGGCGGAACGCGGCGGCCCTCGCTGGGTCCGTGCCGTAGCGGCCACGACGCTCGCCGCAGGCAGCCTGGTGCGCCTCTCGGCGAAGAACTCCCGCCGGGGCACGCACAGCACCGGCAGCGACGACTAGCGGTGCATGGGCCGCGGTTGCGCCACCTGTTTGCCCGCCGCTCCGGGCCCGCTCACTTGTCGGCGACGGGGCGCGCCGACGCGGACGCCCAGAAGGAACCCGCGTCCGGCCCGCTGGACTTGCCGAAGGACGAGTCCGAAAAGCCCGGCCCGGGCTCCTCCCCGTCGTCTGGTCGGTGAACGGTGACACGGTCACCGTCGAGTGGCAGAGCGGCACCTCCCAGGAACTCACCCGCCAGTAGGGAGAGTCCCGTTCTTCACGTCGGCGATGAACGCCGACCAGGCGTCGGTCGTGAAGGTGAGGGCGTGCCCGTCCGGGTCCTTCGAGTCCCGGACGGGCACGATGCCGGTCGCGGCGAACCCGGGCGCCCACTCGACACAGTTGCCCCCGTCACCGTTGCTGTGACTGGACTTGATCCAACGGGCGCGGGACAGGTCAGGGATGGTGCTCATGGGGAAGCGCCTCCATTGCGGATCGGATCACCGCCGCCGAATCTCGTGGCGACAGGGCATAGCCCCTGAGCAGATCGTACGCCCGGCGCCGCTTTCGAGCGCCTCCGCGCGTCTCGATCAAGTGACCGGTCGTGATGCCCTCTTCGCAGGCCCTGGGGGAGCGCCGGGGCCTGGGGGGAGCGCCGGTGCCGGTGGCCGGTGCCGGGGGGTCCGTCGTTCGCCCGGAACCGTGCGTCCCCGCATGCCCGCCCAAGGGTATGCGCCTGCTCTGACAGTGGGCCCGGGTCGTCGGTGTCGGCGGCTGGCCGGCGTGGTGGGTGGGGCGGGTGCGGGGGTACGCGCCGGGCGGAACGGTGGTTCGCCGAGCGGGCCGGTGTACGGGGGTACGTGCCGGGGTGGGCGGTGGTGCGTGGGGCATCCGGCTCGGTGGGGTCCGTGTCGGGGTGGGGCGGTGTCGTGGGGGCTCCCCCCGGGCCACCCCGCTTGTTGATTGTCGGGCCTGCGTCCGGCGTCAAGGGCGCCCCC
>NZ_AXVU01000061.1:0-26020 GCF_000482585.1 Streptomyces sp. CNQ329
CATCGTCCTGGGCCTCGACGCGCCCGACGCGGGCGGCGCGCTGATCGGCGGCCGGCCGTACGCGGCGCTGCGCCGCCCGCTGCAGCACGTCGGCGCCGCGCTCGACGCGGCGGCCGTGCACCCCAGCCGCCGCGGGCGCGACCACCTGCTGTGGCTGGCGCACTCGCACGGGCTGCCGCCGCGCCGCGTCGACGAGGTACTGGAGCAGGTGGGTCTCGCCGCGGCGGGCCGCCGGCGGGCCGGCGGCTATTCGCTGGGGATGCGCCAGCGCCTCGGCATCGCCGCCGCGCTCCTCGGGGATCCGCCGGTGCTGCTCTTCGACGAGCCGGTCAACGGCCTGGACCCGGAGGGCATCCGCTGGATACGCGGCTTCCTGCGCCGGCTGGCGGCGGAGGGACGGGCGGTGCTCGTCTCCAGCCATCTGATGAGCGAGCTGGAGGACACCGCCGACCACCTGGTGGTCATCGGCCGCGGCCGGCTCGTCGCGGACATGCCGGTGGCCGAGGTGCTGGCCGCCGCTTCCGACAGCCGGGTCGCGCTGCGTACGGGGGCGCGGGAGCGGGCGATGACGGTGCTGGCGGCGGCGGGGGCGACGGTGGCCGCGACGGGCCGGGAGTCGCTGACGGTGGCGGGGCTGCCGGCGGAGCGGGTGGCGGAGCTGCTGGGCGCGGAGGCGGTGCCGTTCTCGGAGCTGGCCGCCCACCGGGCGTCGCTGGAGGAGGCGTACATGGAGCTGACGCGCGGGGAAGCGGAGTTCGCGGCCGGCCCGGAGGGGGAGGAACGGCGATGAGCACGGATACGGGTACGGGTCCCGGTTCGGGGACGGAAACGCGGGCGGGCGCCGGGGGTGTGGCGCCGTACCGTTCGAAGCTGCCGCCCGCGCGTGACGGGTTCTGGCAGTTGCTGCGCGCGGAGTTCACGAAGCTGCGCAGTGTCGACCGGTGGCTGCTCACGCTGCTCGCGGGCGTGGTCGTGACGGTGCTGGTGTCGCTGGTGTCGGCCGGCGGCAGCGCGACGGCCACGTCCGACGACGGCGGCGGCTCCGGCACCGCGGCGGCGGACCGGGTCGCGGACTCGTTCCGCTTCGTGCACCGGCCGCTGACCGGGGACGGCAGCGTCACCGCGCGCGTGACGGACCTGACGCTCGGCGAGGGCACGGACGCGCCGTGGGCGAAGGCCGGCGTGATCGTGAAGGCGGGTACGGAGCCGGGAAGTCCGTACGTGGCGCTGATGCGCACGCACGCCCACGGCGTGCGGCTGCAGTACGGCTTCGGGCACGACATCGCCGGCGGTGCCGTCGCCGGGGACGCCCCGGTGTGGCTGCGACTGACGCGCGAGGGTGACCGGCTGACCGGCTACGAGTCCGCAGACGGCGCACGCTGGCGCGAGGTCGGCAGCGTCTCCGCGGCCGGCCTGCCGCGCGCGGCGCGGGCGGGGCTGTTCGTGGCGGCGCCGGAGACGGTGCAGGTGGAGCGGTCGTTCGGGTCGGTGAGCATCGGGGCCGGGCCGAGCGAGGCGACGGGAGTGTTCGACAACGTACGGCTCGAAGGCAGCGGTTCCGCAGGCGGGACCGGCGACGGCGGCGGCTCCGGCGGGTCTGGTGCGGCGGCCTGGCAGGACGAGGCGGTGGGCCCGTCGTCCGGACCGGCGGCGGCGAACGGCCCGGCCGGCGGCACCGAACGCACCGGCGGCACGTTCACCGTCACCGGCTCCGGCGACATCGGCCCGCGCCCGCCCGCCGCGGACCTGACGTGGATGAGCCTGGCGGGTGCGCAGGTCGGGCTGATCGCTTTCGCGGCGCTGGGGGTGCTGTTCATCACCGCCGAGTACAAGCGCGGCATGATCCGGACGACGTTCACCGCCGGCCCGCGGCGCGGCCGGGTGCTGGCGGCGAAGGGGACGGTGCTGGGGGCGGTCACGTTCGCGGCGGGGCTGGCGGCGGCGGTGGTGTCGTTCCTGGCGGGGCAGCGGGCGTTGCGCGCCGGCGGGCACCGGCCACCGCAGTTCCCGGAGGTGTCGCTGTCCGACGGACCCGCGCTGCGGGCGGTGGTGGGCACGGGGATGCTGCTTGCACTGGTGGCGCTGTTCGCACTGGGACTGGGGGCGCTGCTGCGGCACACGGCGGCGGCGGTGACGCTGGTGGTGGTCCTGTTCGTGCTGCCGCTGGTGCTGGGCGGCGGCCTGCCGCTGGGGGCGGTGGAGTGGCTGTTCCGGGTGACGCCGGTGGCGGGGTTCGGGGTGCAGAGCACGACGCCGCGGTACGAGCAGGTGGAGACGGTGTGCCTGCCGGAGGACGGGTGCATGCCGCAGGGGCCGTGGGCGGGGCTCGGGGTGCTGGCGGCGTGGGCGGCCGTCGCGCTGGTCCTGGCGGTGTGGCGGTTGCGGCGGCGCGATGCGTGAGGGGCGGGCCGGGCGGCAGGTGGTGCGGGAGCCGCGGTACGCGGCGGAGGGCGGGGCGGCGTTCGCGGGAGTACGGGACGCGGGGTACGCGGCGCGGGCGGAGTGGACCAAGCTCCGTACCGTCCCCAGCACATGGTGGCTTCTGCTCGCCGTCGCCGCCGTCATCGCGGCGGTCGGCGCGGGCGCGGTCAGCGGGCTGTCGACGGTGCACTGCCCGCCGGCCGGCTGCCGCGAGGACGTGGTGAAGACCAGCCTCGCCGGTGTGTGGGCCGGGCAGGCGGCGGTCGCGGTGCTCGCGTCGCTGGCGTTCACGGCGGAGTACGGCACGGGCACGATCCGTACGACGCTGACCGCCGTACCCGGGCGGCTGCGGGTACTCGCCGCGAAGGCCGCGGTGGTCGGCGCGGCGGTGCTGGTGGCGGGCGGGGCGGGGGTGCTGGGCGCGCTGCTCGCGGGCCGGGCGCTGGTGCCGGCGGGCTTCGACGCGTACGACCCGGGGGCGGGGCCGGTGCTGCGGGCCGGTTTCGGCACGGTGCTGTACCTGGTGCTGGTGGCGCTGCTGGGGCTGGGCCTGGGCGCCGCGCTGCGGGACACGGCGGGCGCGGTCGCCGCGTGCCTGGGGGTGCTGTACGCGTCGCCGCTGGTGGCGGGGATGCTGTCGGATCCGGAGTGGGTCGAGCGGCTCCAGCGGTACGGGCCGGCGTCGGCGGGTCTCGCGGTGCAGTCGACGGTGGACACGGCGGCGCTGCCCATCGGTCCGTGGGCGGGGCTGGGGGTGCTGGCGGCGTGGTCGGCGGCGGCACTGGCGCTGGGCGCCGCGGTACTGCGGCACCGGGACGCGTGAAGCCCGCCGGACCGGAGCGGGCCACCGGACACCTCCGGTCCGCACCCGCGATCGACCGCACAGCAACGCGCTTGAGAAACTGCAGGCCCGCTACGGGTCCGAGCGCATGCCGTTCGGCCGCCGTCACCTCGCACCGGGCAGGAAGGAGGCCGGTCGTGATCCTCCCGAAGGTCAGGGACCCCCGCTTCGTGACGATCCGCCGCGGCGGGACCCTCACCGATGCGGATCACCACCTCCTCGCCCTCTGGGCGGCAGCCTGCGCGGAGCACGTCCTGGGCCTCTTCGAGGCGGCTCGGCCCGAGGACCCCCGGCCCCGCCGGGCGATCGAGCACGCCCGCGCCTGGGCGCACGGGGAGGTCAAGATGATGCAGGCCCGCGCGGCGGGCGGCCACGCCATGGGCGCGGCCCGTGACCTGCGCGGCGCGGCGCGGCACGCCGCTTACGCCGCCGGCCAGGCCGCGGTCGTCGCACACGTCGCCGCGCACGAACTCGGCGCGGCTGCCTACGCGATCAAGGCCGCACGCGCCGCCGCGCCGAAGGACAGGAGTGAGGCCGCAGGGCGACGGGAGTGCCGGTGGCAGCGCGACCGGCTCCCGGAGGCGATTCGCGAGCTTGTCCTCGACGACCAGCGCTTGCGCAACGACATCTGCTGGTCGGTGTTCGACTGCTGAGGGCGGTGCACCGGTGTCATGCCGGAGCAGACGGCACCTCACCGACGTCGGCGCCGCCGCCCGTCCGCCCCGCGCCCTCGCCACCCGTGTCCCCCCTCCGCACCGCCGTCCGGCCCCGCTCCCTCCCGCGCAGCGCCTGTCCCAGCAGCCGCACCCCCTCGGACACGGCGTCGGGGTGGCTCGCCGCGTAGCCGAGGACCAGGCCCGGAGGGCCGGAGTGCAGCCGGTGCCAGGACAAGGGCTGCACCTTGACGCCGCACCTGAGGGCCGCCGCCGCCAGCTCCGTATCGGTCACCCCCGCGGTCCCCGCCCCGTACGGGCCGCCCGCGTCTTCGAACGACACCGTCAGGTGCAGTCCCGCCGCCGCGCCGTGGACCACCGCGCCGGGCAGGTGCTCGGCGATCGCCGCGATCATCGCGTCCCGGCGCCGCCGGTGCCGTCCCCGCAGCAGCCTCAGGTGCCGCTCCAGCTCACCCGACTCCATCAGCCGGGCGAGCACGAGCTGCGGCAGCACCGCGTTGCCCAGGTCGGTGAAGCGCTTGGCGTTCACCAGCGCGTCCCTGTACCCCGGCGGCGGCACCACCCAGCCCACCCGCAGCGCCGGCGCCAGCAGCTTCGACACGCTGCCCATGTAGCAGACGCGCTCCGCGAGCATCGCGCGCAGCGCGGGCACCGGCGGCCGGTCGTAGCGGTGCTCGGCGTCGTAGTCGTCTTCGAGGACGAGCCGGCCGCCGTCCTCGGCCCAGCGCAGCAGCTCGCGACGGCGCTCGCCGCTGAGCACCGCACCGGTCGGGAACTGGTGCGCCGGGGTGAGCAGCACCGCACGGGCGCCGGTGGCCCGCAGCGCGTCGACCCGTATGCCCTCGGCGTCGACCGGCACCGGGAGGATCTCCAGCCCGCCGTTCTCCAGGTGCTGGCGCGTGCCGAGAGAACCGGGGTCCTCCAGCGCCACCGCCCCCACGCCGTCGGCGCGCAGCACCGGGTGCAGCAGGGTGAGCGCCTGGGCGGTGCCGGCGACGATGACGACGTCGTCGGGGTTGGCGCGGATGCCGCGGTTGCGGGCGAGCCAGCCGGATACGGCCCGGCGCAGCGCGAAGGTGCCGTGCGGGTCGCCGTAGCCGAGGTCGGCGGCGGACAGCTCGGCGAGGACGGCGCGCTCGGCGCGCAACCACGCGGCGCGGGGGAACGCGGCGAGGTCCGGCAGCCCGGGGGTGAGGTCGATCAGGGCCGGGGCGGCACGCAGCGCGTCGAAGGCGCCGGGTCCGGGAGCGGCGGGAAAGAACACGTCCGGCCGGCCCGTCCCCGCCGCCCGGGAGTTTCGCACCCGGCCCGGGCCCGCCGCCGCCTCCGCCCCCGGGCCGGGCCCTCCGACCCCCCGGCCCGGGGGCGGGGTGCCCGGCACGCGGCCCCGCCCCGGCGCCCCCGGGCCCGGCTCTCTCCCTGCCCGACCGCCCGGCCCTCCGGCCCCGGGATCCGTCACGGGTCCGGCCCCGCCGCCTGCGCCCGGCGCCCCCGGGACGGCCCCCGCCCGACCGCCCGGACGCGGCCCGGCGGGGTCCGTGGCGGCCCCCGCCCCCACCGGCGCCGCGACCACCACCGTCCCGCCGCGCCGCCGCCCCTCGACGTGCCCGTCCTCCGTCAGCCGCCGGTACGCCTCCGTGACCACCCCGCGCGACACCCGCAGCTCCGCCGCCAGCACCCGCGTCGGGGGCAGCCGGCTGCCCACCGCCAGCCGCCCGTCCGCGATCGCCTCCCGCAGCCGCCACGCCAGCCAGTCCGCCATCCCGCCCGCCGGGGCGTCCCCGACGTCGAGCTGCAGGAAATCCGAACCGTACGCTTTGGACCTCTCGGAGGCCGCTTCTTCCGCCTTGTTCATGGAGCCATCGTGGCATGCGCCACTGACAACGTCCCTCCGGAGCACCGTCGGCCCGGCCCGGGACCGGGCCTCACGCCCCGGACACCACGCGCCCACCGTCCTCCCCGCACACGAACTCGGGCGCCGCCTCCGTCAGCACCGCCGCCTGCGGCGCCACCCCCCACAGCCGCTCCAGCTCCCCCCGGACGGCCTCCGTCAGCTCCGCCACATCCGCCCCGGCCGACTCGTGCAGCGCCTCCGCCACCACCAGCACCCGGCGGGTCGTCGCACCGACCGCCGAATACCCGCTCTGCCGGTTCGTCCAGCGCCGCGCGTGCGCCCGCCCCGTGGAGTCGGCGAACGTCACCTCCCCGGCCGCCGGGTGCTCGCTCTCGCCGCCGAACGTCGTGTACGTCTCGTCCCCCCGCGCCCGGCGCACCTGCAGCCACGGCTCCGCGATCCGGTCCACGTCCAGCACGGCGACGGGGATCGCATACGCCACCGAGACCGCGTTGCACAGGTCCACCACCGGGTGGATCCGCGGCAGCGCCCCCTCCCGCCGCAGCCGCCGCAGCAGCGACTCCGAGGCGCACCGGTACTGCGTCGGCCGCAGCCCCAGCTTCGTGTACGTCCGCCGCCACGCCCGTACCTCGGGGAACTCCCCCTCCGGGCCCGCCCGCAGCCGCCGCCGCGCGATGTCCGTGTACGCCGTGACCCGCGCCTCCAGCTCCGCGCCCGCACCGGGACCGTCGTCACCAGGACCGGGGCCACCGCCCCCCAAGTCCGCGTACAACACCCCCGCCACCAGCTCCGGGAACTCCGCCCGCAACTCCGCCGCGTGCCCGAACCGCATCGTCACGCCACCGCCAGCTTCGCGCCCAGCCCCACGAACGACACCGCGAACACCCGCCGGATCCCCGCCCTCACCCTCGGCCGCCCCAGCACATGCCCGCGTACGGCCGCCGCGCACATCCCGTACGCCGCGAACACCGCGAACGTCAGCCCCATGAACACCGCGCTCAGCCGCAGCATCGCCGCCACCGACCCCTCCTGACCCGCCGGCACGAACTGCGGCAGGAACGCCACGAAGAACATCGTCAGCTTCGGGTTGAGGAGATTGAGCAGCACACCGGAGACGATCACCCGTCCCACCGGTTTCGGCCCGGCCGCCGCGTCCTCCCCGACCACCAGGGCCTGCTTGTCGCGCAGCGTCGACCACGCCATGTACAGCAGGTACGCCACGCCCAGGTACTTCACGACCTCGAACGCCACGGCGCTGGCGTGCAGCAGCGCCGCGAGCCCGGTGACGGTGGCGACGACGTGCGGGACCGTGCCGAGCGTGCAGGCGAACGCGGCCACCACGCTCGCGCGCCGGCCACGGGACAGCCCCGCGGCCAGGGTGTACACCACGCCGGTGCCCGGCGTGACGACCACGACGAGCGTGGTCAGCAGGAACGCGATGTTCAAGACGGCCTCCGGCGGTGGCGACTCGGTGACTGAGGAACGCCACCCACCCTCACCCGCCGATGGCCTGTCGGGCAGAGCCAAAGAGGAGCGAGATCACCGGTCCATAATGTCGGAGTCCGCCACACCCTGATCCGCCACAGCCTGATCCGCCGCACCCCCACTGTCCGCACCCCGGGCCTCCGCCCCCGCCGCCACCATGTCCGCGAACACCCGGGCCAGCGGCGACAGCGCAGCCCACCGCCGCACCGCCCACCCCGCCCACAGCGGCGGCAGCTCCGGTACGGGTACGAGCCGCACCCCCGGATGCCGCCCGCCGCGCCACCCGGGCAGCTCCGGTACGACGGCGTAGCCGAGCCCCAGCTCCGCGAGGAGGATCGCCGTGTCCCAGTCCGCGACCGACGTGTCGAACGCCGGCAGCCGCACCCCCGACTCCGCGAACCACGCCTCCAGATGCGCCCGCGAACTCGAATTCGCGGGCAGCCCGATGAGCCGCACCGCCGCCAGGTCCGCCGCGTCCACCGCCGACCGCTCCGCCAGCGGATCTCCCTCCCGCACGGCCAGCACCCACCGCAGCTCCGCCGCACGCCGCAGTTCCACGCCCCGGACCGGCGCGCCGATCGTGATCCACGCCAGATCCGCGCCGCCGGCGGCCAGTGCGGCGACACAGCCGCGGCTGGAGTTCTCCGTCTGGAACTCCAGGCTGACCTGCGGATACCGCTCGCGGAACGCGACGACCGCCGCCGACATGAAGTGCCGTACGGTCGTCGCCCCCGTCGTCACCCGCACAGAGCCGCCGTCCCCGCGCGCCAGGTCGCGCAGCCGCCGCAGCGCGTGGTCCACCCCGCCGATGCCCTCGGCGGCGGCGCCGCGCAGCACTTCCCCGGCGTGCGTGGGCACCACGCCGCGGGGATGCCGCTCCACGAGGCTGAGGCCGACCTCCCGCTCCAGTCGCTTGACGTGCTGGCTGACGGCCGACTGCGTACAGCCCAGCTCCGGCGCCACCGCGCTCAGGCTCCCCGCCCGGCAGACGGCGACGAACACCCGCAGGTCGTCCAGAGTCATGGGCGTCAAGCTAACTCTTGGAGATGTGCAAGAACACCCGAGGATTGACTTGGGCGGATCGCCGCGCCCACGATGACCACGATCTTTGCTGTACCCCCTACGGAACGAGGACGCCGCCGTGGATCCGCTCGAAGCCGTCGCGCTCGCCGGCGCCGGACTCGCCGCCGGCGGCATGAACGCGGTCGTCGGCTCCGGCACGCTCATCACCTTCCCGACGCTCCTCGCCCTCGGCTACCCGCCGGTCCTCGCGAACGTCTCCAACACCGTCGGTCTCGTTCCCGGCGTCGTCGGCGCGGTCTACGGCTACCGCCGCGAGCTGCGCGACCAGCGCCGCCGCATACTGCGCTTCGGCAGCGCCTCCCTCCTCGGCGGCCTGGCCGGCGCGCTGCTGCTCCTCAAACTGCCCGACGAGGCGTTCCAGGCCGTGGTCCCCGTGCTGATCCTCACGGCCTGCGTGCTTGTCCTCCTCCAGCCCGTCCTCAGCCGCCGCCTCGCCGCGCGCGGCGAGGACGAGGACACGGACGGCGGGCCCCCGATGTGGCTCGGCGTCCTCGGCACGGGCGTCTACGGCGGCTACTTCGGCGCCGCCCAGGGCGTCATCCTCATGGGCCTGTTCGGCGCCTTCGTCCGCGACGACCTGCAGCGCCTCAACGCCGTCAAGAACGTGCTCGCCGCCCTCGTCAACGGGGTCGCATCGATCGTCTTCATCATCGTCACCGACGTCGACTGGACCGCGGCCGGCATCATCGCCACCGGCTCCACGCTCGGCGGCTTCCTGGGCGCCCACCTGGGCCGCAAACTGACCCCCGCCCTGATGCGCCTGATCATCGTCCTCGTCGGCACCACCGCCGCACTGAGCATGATCATCGGCTGACGGCGCCGTGTCCCGCCGGTCCGGCGCCGCGCCGCCGGACCGGGGGTACGCGGGGTACGCGCGGTACGCGGCTAGCCGAACACCCGGTCCAGCACCGCGGCGATGCCGTCCTCGTCGTTCGACCCCGTCACCTCGTCGGCCGCCGCGACCAGCTCCGGGTGTGCCCCCGCCATCGCCACCCCGTGGCCTGCCCAGCGGAACATCGGGATGTCGTTCGGCATGTCCCCGAACGCGATCGTCTCGGCCCCCCGGACCCCGAGCCGCCGCGCCGCGAGCGACAGGCCGGTGGCCTTGCTCAGCCCGTGCGGCAGCAGCTCGACGGTGTCGGCGCCGGCGAGGACGACCTCGACGAAGTCGCCGACCGTGTCGCGGGCCGCGGCCGTCAGGGCGTCGTCGTCCAGGCCGGGGTGCTGCAGGTAGAGCTTGCCGATCGGCCCGGCCCACAGCTCGGCGCGCTCCGTCACCCGGCGGACCGGCAGGTCCTCCCGGGCCACCGCGCGGAAGCCGGGGCCGAAGAGCACCTCGCTGTCGAGCCCGTCCGTGCTGGCGGCCACGGCCACCTCGCCGACCTCGGCCTCCAGCTTCGCCACCGCGTCGGCGGCGAGACGCCGGTCGAGCGTGACGGAGGTCAGCAGGCGGTGCTCGCCCGCGTGGTACACCTGTGCGCCCTGCCCGCAGACGGCCAGGCCCGTGTAACCCAGCTCGTCCAGTATGTGGCGGGTCCAGGCCACGGCGCGGCCGGTGACGACGAGGTGCGCCGCGCCCCGCGCGCACGCCGCCTCGATCGCCGCACGGGTGCGCGGGGAGACCGTCCCGTCGCTGCGCAGCAGCGTGCCGTCGAGGTCGGTGGCGATGAGCCGGTACGGGAGCGGCCCGCTCATGTCGCGACCGGCTCCAGCAGCTCGCGCCCGCCCAGGTACGGCTGCAGCACCTCCGGCACCACCACCGAGCCGTCCGGCTGCTGGTGCGTCTCCAGGATCGCCACGATCGTCCGCGGCACCGCGCACAGCGTCCCGTTCAGCGTCGCCAGCGGGCGGGCGGCCTTCTTCTGCCCCTGCCCGTCGCGCATCCGCACCGACAGCCGCCGCGCCTGGAACTCCCCGCAGTTCGACGTCGACGTCAGCTCCCGGTACTTGCCCTGCGTCGGGATCCACGCCTCGCAGTCGTACTTCCGCGCCGCCGACGCGCCCAGGTCGCCCGAGGCCACGTCGATCACCCGGTAGGCCAGGCCGAGAGCCGACAGCCACTGCTTCTCCCAGTCCAGCAGCCGCGCGTGCTCCGCCTCGGCGTCCTCCGGGGCCACGTACGAGAACATCTCGACCTTGTCGAACTGGTGCACCCGGATGATGCCGCGGGTGTCCTTGCCGTGCGAGCCCGCCTCGCGGCGGAAGCAGGGCGAGAACCCCGCGTAGCGCAGGGGCAGTCGGTCGGCCTCGATGATCTCGTCCATGTGGTAAGCCGCGAGCGTGACCTCCGAGGTGCCGACGAGGTAGAAGTCGTCGCGCTCCAGGTAGTACACGTCCTCGGCGGCCTGGCCGAGGAAGCCCGTGCCTTCCATGGCGCGCGGCTTCACCAGCGCGGGGGTGAGCATCGGGGTGAAGCCGGCGGCGGTGGCCCGGGCGATCGCGGCGTTGACCAGAGCCAGCTCCAGCAGGGCGCCGACGCCCGTCAGGTAGTAGAACCGCGAGCCGGAGACCTTCGCGGCGCGCTCGGTGTCGATGGCGCCGAGGATGCGGCCCAGCTCCAGGTGGTCCCGCGGCTCGAACCCCTCGGCGGCGAAGTCGCGCGGGGTGCCGACGGTCTCCAGCAGTGCGAAGTCGTCCTCGCCGCCGACGGGCACGTCGGGATGCACGAGATTCGCCAGGCGCAGCAGCAGGGCCTGCGTCTCGGCCGCGGCCTCGTCCTGCTCGGCGTCCGCGGCCTTGACGGCGGCGGACAGCTCGCCGGTGCGCCGCAGCAGCTCCTGCTTCTCCTCGCCCTGCGCGCGGGGGATCAGCTTGCCGAGCTGCTTCTGCTCGGCCCGCAGTTCGTCGAAGCGCGTACTGGACGACCTGCGCCGCTCGTCGGCGGAGAGAAGCGCGTCGACAAGGCCGACGTCCTCTCCACGGGCACGCTGCGACGCGCGCACTCGGTCGGGGTCCTCACGGAGCTGGCGAAGGTCAATCACGGGGCCAGGTTACCGGGGTCCGCGGACCGGCTCGAAGCCGATTTCCACCCCTGTGGATTTCTTCGTCTTCTGTAGCGAATAGTCGGTTTCGAGGGCCGGACTTCCGGCGACGCGGAGAAAAGGTGCGAGATGGTGCAATCTGGACATAAAGTCACGGTACGTCCGCGCCGCTCCGGGCAGTTGGGGAATCCTTTTCCACAGGTGGTCGCGGATCCGGAAAGTTATCCACAGGCCGGGGAGGCGGCCTGTGGAAGCAGGGGGAAGATCGTTCCGTACGGCCGGTGCTGGCGCAGGAATTCCCCGATTCGCCCCCGGCTACACACCCTTTGGAGCGGAATTGCCTACCGCCTTGGAGTGGATCAAGGGAATTGCCGTGACGAGTAACCATCTGAGCAGGTGGACGCCGGAAATCTGTCTCTAGACGGATTTGTCGACGTTGCCCGTTCGGGCTTCCGAGTTATACACAGCCGACCCCGCCAGCCTGTGGATAACTCGGGGAACTGTGCACAGACCCCAGGTCAGGCACGGCCGTCCAGACACCGCGTCAGCCAGTCCGACGCCTCCGCGAACGCCGTGTCCGACGTCCCCGCCCGCAGCGGCTGCACATCCGCGGGCGCCACCCCCGCGCGCGGATACGAGCCGAGGAACCGCACCCGCGGGCAGACCCGCTTCAGCCCCATCAGCGCCTCGCCCACCCGGCGGTCGGTGATGTGACCCTCGCAGTCCACCGAGAAGCAGTACCGCCCGATGCCCTCGCCCGTCGGCCGCGACTCGATGCGCAGCAGGTTGACCCCGCGCACCGCGTACTCCTGCAGCAGCTCCATCAGCGCGCCCGGGTGGTCCTCGCCGAGCCAGATCACGACCGACGTCTTGTCCGCGCCCGTCGGCGCCGCCGGCCGCGCCGGGCGGCCGACGAGGACGAACCGGGTCTCGGCGTTCTCCGCGTCGTGGATGTCGGAGACCAGCGGCTCCAGCCCGTACACCGACGCCGCGAACTCGCCCGCGAACGCCCCGTCCACGCGCCCTTCCTGCACCTGCCGCGCGCCGTCCGCGTTCGACGCCGACGACTCCCACACCGCGTCCGGCAGATGCGCGGCCAGCCAGCGCCGCACCTGCGGCTGCGCCACCGGGTGCCCGGTGACGGTCTTGATGTCCGCCAGCTTCGTCCCCGGCCGCACCAGCAGCGCGAACGCGATCGGCAGCAGCACCTCGCGGTAGATCATCAGCGGCTCGCCGAGCGCAAGCTCGTCGAGCGTGGCGGTCACGCCGCCCTCCACGGAGTTCTCGATCGGCACCAGCGCACCCGCCGCACCCCCGCTGCGCACCGAGTCCAGCACCGCCGGCACCGAGACCATCGGCACCAGCTCGCGCGTCGCCGCCTCCGGCAGGGTGCGCAGCGCGGCCTCGGTGAAGGTGCCCTCGGGGCCGAGATAGGTGAAGCGGCTGGCGGACATCGGGGCGGCTCCTCGTGGGCGTGCGGCGAGACCGCCACGATACCCACGGGAGCGGGGCGCGGCCCGCCGGTCCGGGTAACGGACGATCATGGAGCGGCCCCGGGCCGGGAGCCGGCCGCGCCCGCGGTCGCACCGCCCGCCCGTGCCGTAGGGAGCGCGCGTCGCGCCTGGACGTACGGGACGTACGGGAGCCCCCGGCCGGGCGGGCCCGCTCAGCCCTCCAGCAGCCGCTGCCCCACGTACTCGCCCTCCCCGGCCCCGCCCGGCACCGCGAACAGCCCGCTCGCCTCGTGCCGCAGAAAGCGCGACAGCCCGTCGCCCCGGTCCAGCTTGCGCTGCACCGGCACGAAGCCCTTCAGCGGATCCGCCTGCCAGGCGACGAAGAGCAGCCCCGCGTCGGGCACCGGTCCGTCCTTGGTGTCCAGATAGCCGTCGTGGTACGAGAACGAGCGGCGCAGCATCGTCGCCCCGCCGTTCGACTCCGGCGCCGCCACCCGCACGTGCGCGTCCCCCGCGATGGCGAGAGAGCCGTCCGCCAGTTGCTTGTTCAGATCCACCGGGGTCGTCTCCTCCCCGCCCGACAGCGGGGCGCCGTCCGACTTGCGGCGGCCGATGACCCGTTCCTGCCGCTCCAGCGACAGGTGGTCCCAGGTGTCGAGCAGCATCCGGATCCGGCGGAACACGGCGTACGAGCCGCCCGCCAGCCACGCCTGGTCGCCTCCATCGGCGGGGGCACCCCCATGGGCGGGCACGAAGACGTGCTTGTCGAAGTCCGGGTCCCCGGGCCGGGGGTTGTTGGTGCCGTCGACCTGCCCCATCAGGTTGCGGGCCGTACGGGGCCGGTCGGTGGCGCCCGGCGTGCGGTTGAAGCCGCTCATCTGCCAGCGCAGCACCGCCGCGTCGCCCGCGCGGCGCTGGAGCGTGCGCAGGGCGTCGAACGCGACGAGGGCGTCGTCGGCGCCGATCTGCAGCCACAGGTCGCCGTCGCTGCGCCGTTCGTCCAGCGCGTCGGCGGAGAAAGGCGGCAGCGGGGCGAGCCCGGCGGGGCGTCGCGCGGCCAGGCCGGTGCGGTCGAAGAACGTGCGCCCGAAGCCGAACGTCACGGTCAGCGCCGCGGGCCCGGCGTCGAGTGCGCTGCCGGTGCCGTGCGCCGCCTTGCCCTCGCTCAGCTCGCGGGCTGTCTCCGACCACCGCCGCAGCAGCGCCGCCGCTTGTTTCCGGCCCGCGCCCGGGGCCAGGTCGAAGGCGGCGAAGTGGCCGGCGGCCTGCACCGGGGTGGTGATGCCCGCCTGGTGCGGGCCGTGGAACGGCACGCCGTTCGCGCCGATCGACGTCAGCGGCGCGGGGGGCGCGTCCCGCAGCGCCTCGGCGGCTGCCGCGCCGGAGGCGCCGCCGGCGAGGAGCCCGGCCGCCCCGGCGGCTCCCGCCGCGCCGACGAGGCGGCGGCGGGAGACCGGGTGCCGGGAGGCGGCTGCCGGGCCGGTGCCCGGCTCCGCGGGTGCGGATTCCGTACGGGTGGAACGGGTGGAACGGGTGGAACTCATGGGATCGTCAGCTTCTTCTCTTCTGTCACCTGGTCGATGGGTGAGGTGCGCACGGTCAGCCGGAGGGTCCACTCCCCGGGCATCGGGAGCTGCACGCCGGTGGCGGCCCAGTGCCCGTTCTCGACGGGGGTGGGGGTGACGTCGAGCGGGCCGACGTTCTTCTCCTCCAGGGTGAAGGAGAGCCGGACCTCGGGGACGTTGAGGAGCTGGTTGTTGGCGTCCGTGAGGTAGATGTGCAGTTGGTTGTCGCCGGTCCTGCCGGGGTCGACGGTGATCTCCGCGGTTCCGGCGCCGCCCTGACCGCCCGTGTCGTACGGGATCCGCACCTTGACCGGTCCCGCCGGCTGCCGCTGCGCCGCCGCGGCGGCCTGCTCGGTCTCGGCCCTGCCCGGCTGGGTGCCCGTCAGCAGGGTGACGACCGACAGCAGGACGACGGCGAGGACGGTCTCGACGAGAACGGACTGGCGCAGGCCCCGGCGCACGGGGTCGGCGTCGCGCTCCTTGCGCGCGCGGTTCGCCTCGACGGCCGCCCGCTGGCGGGCGAGCTGCGCGGCCCGGCCGGGGTCGTCGTCGGTGCGGGCGGCGGCATCGTCGCCGGCGGCGGGCGCGTCGCCGGTGGCGTCGTCCTCCGGTACGGGACCGGAACCGGAATCCGCGCCGGAGTCCGCGCCGGAATCCGCGCTCTGAGCGGGGCCGGAATCCGCGCCGGAATCCGCGCCCTGGGCCGGCACCGTCACGCCGTCCGGCGCACCGCCGCCGGCGGCGGCCTGCGGCGTGCCGGAACCGGCGGCGCGGTCCGTACCCGCCTGTGCGGTGACGGCGGCGGGCACGAGCGGCGCCTCCGCCGTCCCGTCCACCGGCTCCTCGACCGCCGACAGCCCGGAGCCGGCCAGCCGCTGCGTCCACCGCCGCGACGTCCAGCCCGCGGTGATCAGGACCGCGACCAGCCCTCCCTTCACCAGCAGCAACTGCCCGTACGTCGTGTCCGTCAGCGCGCCCCAGCTCCCCAGCCCGCGCCACGCCTGGTACAGCCCCGTCGCGGCGAGGACCGTCACCGACGTCAGCGCCAGCCGAGAGAAGCGGCGTATGACGTACGACGGGACCCTCGGCCCCAGCCGCAGGCTCAGCGTCAGCGAGGTGAGGCCGCCGAGCCAGACCGCGACGGCCAGCAGGTGCACCATCGCCATCGGCACGGCCAGCCACGGCTGGATGCCGGTGGAGGCGTGCTCGGCCATGGCCCACGTCGCGGCCAGGCCGACGGCGACCACCCCGCCGCCCAGCGCGAGACCGATGGCCAGGTCGCGGCTGCGGGCGGCGTCGTCGTCCGCGGCGGGCCCGGCGGCCGGCTCGGTGGCGGACCCGGCGTCCGGTCCCGTATCCGCATCCGTACCCGCACCGGCCTCCGCGCTCTCGTCGGCACCCGCGCCCACGCGCGCCTCTGCCTTCGCGCGTACGCCCTTCGCGCCGGGCGCGTTCTCCCGTCCGTACACCCCGAAGAGCACCGCCAGCACCACCGCCGCCGCACCCAGCAGCAGCAGCCGCGACAGCAGCGCCGTGCCCGGGCGGGTCTCCAGCACGTCGCGCACCGAGTCGAGCCCGAAGTCCGCGCCGGTGTACGGCCCGCGCAGCAGCAGCAGCGCCACGGTGGCGGCGAACAGCAGCGCCCACCCTCCGCTCGCCACCCGGCGCACGACCCTGCCGCGCCCGCCGCACACCCCCGCGAACACGGCGCCGCCGACGAGCAGCACGAAGCCCGCGTACGCCACGTAGCGGCCGGTGTCGTACAGCGCCTTGGCGCTGCCGTTGTCCTCGCCCGCCTCGGAGACCGCGACCGTCGTCTTCGACGGCTTGCCGACGGAGAACGTGAACGCGCCGGAGATCGGGTGGCTGTCGGCGGACACCGTCTTCCAGACCACGGTGAACGTGCCGTCCGGCAGGCCGGGGCGCAGCGCGGCCGTCGCCGTCTTGCTGTCGCCGTCGACGTGGGCGGCGCCCCCCTTGGTGACGTCGTTGCCGTCGGGGTCGAGGACGCGGATGGAGTCGTCGCTCAACTGCACGGCCTCGGAGAAGTCGAGCGAGACGGCCTCCGGCGCCTCCTGCACGACCGCGCCCTCGGCGGGGTCGGTGCCGGTGAGCGCGGCGTGCGCCGCGGCCGGGGTCGCGCCCGGTACGAGAACGCACAGCACCGCGGCGACGGCGGCGCACAACGCCCCGAGCGCGCCCCTGCGATGCGCGCTGCCTCCGCGCGTCGAGCGCCGACGGATCGGTGCGCGGCGGATTCGGTGGAGCTGTCCGGTTGGGGTCATGACACGCCTCTCACTCCGCGGGGCGGTACGTCGTCGGCTGCACCGGCACCTCGACCTCGATCGGCTCCGACTCGGCGAAGTGCAGCACGAAGGACACCTTCTCGCCAACCTCCGGTTTGCGATCCAGCTTCTCCAGCATCAGATGGGCACCTCCGCGGGCGAGGGTCAGCTCGCCGCCCGCGGGCACGTCCAGGCCGTCGACGGCGCGCATCCGCTCACCTTCCGTGGTGTGCATGGTGACGTCGTCGGCGAGGTCGGTGCTGACGGCGGTGAGGCGGTCGTCGCCCGCGCCGTCGTTGCGTACGGTCACATAGCCGGCGGCGAGGTCCTTCATCACCGGCTGGGGCACGAAGCCGCCCTCGGCGCGCAGCCGCGGGCCGGCACCGGGGCCGGAGCCGCCCCCGGGCTCCGCCTTCGTCCGCGTCTCCGTACCGGAGCCGTCGCCGGAACACGCCGTCAGGCCGAGGGCGAGAGACAGGGCGGCCCCAGTAACCACTGAGACCCGCCGGGCACGCCTCACGGGGTCTGCCCCTTGATGAGCTTCGGCATGTCCTTCGTGTACTGCTCGGCCGTCACCCCGGCCAGATACAGCACGTGCGCCTTGTCGTCCTTCGGCGAGTACGCCAGCACCTCCGCGCCGTGGCTGACGGTGATGCTGCCGTCCTCCTCCTTCACCGGCTTCTCCAGGTGCACGCCGACGCTCTTCGCGGCGTCCTTGACCGTGGCGAAGTCGCCGGTGAGGCCGATGAAGTCCTTGTCCTGGGCGTCGAGCCACGCGCCCATCCGGCGCGGGCTGTCCCGCTCGGGGTCGGTGCTGACCATGACGACCTGCAGCTTGTCCTGCTCGGCGCGGGGGAGCTTCTGCTTGGCGATGGCGATGTCGCTCATCGTCGTGGGGCAGACGTCGGGGCAGTTCGTGTAGCCGAAGAAGAGGAGGGTGGGCTTGCCGGCGGTCTCGGCGACGAAGTCGTACTCCTCGCCCTCGGTGTCGGTGAGGACGAGGTCCGGCTTCTCCTTGGGGGTGTCGAGGACGACGCCCGGTTTGCTGTTGCCGCCCGAGATCTCGACGGCGGGCTTGGCGCCCGCGTCCGCGGACTCCGAGCCGCAGCCGCTGAGGGTGAGGGCCGCGGCGGCGGCGAGGGCGGCGGCGTAGGCGGCGGTGGTACGGGTTGTGCGCATGCTGTGTTCCCTTGAGGGGTCGGGTGACCCGGCCGGGGTCGCCGGCCGGGTCACCGCTTGCGTATGACGTGCCTGGTGCGGGTGGAGCGCCTACTGCGCCGCGGACGAACCGCCCGCGCCGCGCCGCCGCGACTGCACGCCGAACGCGACGCCGACGGCGCCGAGCGCGATGCCGGCGATGCCCAGGGCGCGTGCCGTGCTGTCGGAGGAGCTCTCGTCCTCGGCGGCGGTGTCGCCGGTGCCCTCGCCCCCGGCGGCGGGTTCGGCGTCGTCGCCGTTCCCGGCGTCGTCGGCGTCCTGCGCGCCGTCCGCGTCCGCCGCGGGCGTCAGGGTCAGCACGGGCGCCGGGCTCTCCGGCTCCTCCGCGCCTTCCTCGGGGATCTCGATCCAGCGGACGACCTCGCCGCTGTCGTACGTCTGGACCGACTTGAACACCAGCCGGTCGGCGTCCTCGGGCAGGGCGCCCAGGGAGACCGGGAACCGCTGGAACGTCCCCGGCTCGATCTTCCCGCCGGACCACGTGACCTTGCTGGCCGCCTCGGTGATCTTCTCGCCGTGCGAGTCGATCGGGGTGTCGAGCTTGGCCTGCTCCACCTTCACGTCCCAGCCGGCCACGGGCTCGGGCATGACGGAGGTCAGCGGGTGGTCGGCCGGCAGCGTGACCTCCAGCTTGGTCGTGGAGGCGTCGTCGCGTTCGTTGGGCACCTTGAAGTTGACGGTGGCGTACCCGCCCTGCTCGGCCTCGCCGGGGTCGACGCTGACGTGCGCGGCGGCCGGGCCGGCGAAGGCGAGGACGGCGCCGGCGGCGCAGGCGGCGGTGCAGACGGACATGCGCCGCATACGGGATGACTTCATGAGTGAGAGACTCCGGTCGGTGTGGAAGGGATGGGGGTTGGCGCGCGTGCGGCAGCGGCGCGACCACCCGCTCACCCGACGCCCGCGCCCGCGTGACGCCCGTGTCGTACCGGGGCGTGCGGCGCGTGGGCCGTCAGCCGGAGGGGTGCCGTCGCGTCAGGCCGCGAGGGCGAAGGCCGGGGGCCCGCGGCGTACGACGGTGTGCTGCAGGTCGCGTACGGTACGGGCGCCCTGCCCGCCGTACGCCGTCGCCGCCCGCGGGCGCGCGGCCGGCCGGCCCGCGCCGTCCAGCCCGGCGTCCAGGGCCCGCACGTAGCGCACGGCGGCCCGCAGCGGGGCGAGGCCGGCACCGGTGCCGGCCGCGAGGCGCAGCAGGGTCGTCAGGGCCGCGTCGCCGCGGCGCAGCAGCCAGCCGGCGGCGAGCGCGGCGAGGAGGTGGCCGAGGGCCATCTGCAGGGAGTACGAGGACAGGCCGAACGCGGCGCCGGGATCGCCGCCGTCCATGCTTCCCATGCCACCGCCGATGCCGGCGTCCGGATCGAGCCCGGCATCGGTGACGATCTTGCGGGCGCGGTCCTCGGTGAGGTGCATCGCGGCGTCGTTGCAGAGCAGCCTGCGGGCGAGAGCGACGGCACCGCCGCCCTCGCCGCCCGGGTGCGCTCCGCCGCCGCCCGCCGCCGCGGCGGCGCTGTGCTGACCGATCCCGAAGAGACCGTGCAGCCCGGCCTGCCCCACCGCGAGCAACGCCGCGATCCCGGGCAGCGACCGCTCCCGCCCGGCCAGCGGCACGGCCACCGCGAACACCAGCGCGGCGGCGACGCCGAGCGTCCACAGCGGCACCGTCTCGACCGAGGCCAGCACGTGCCCCCCGGCCGACAGCACGACACAGACCGCGGTGAACACCGCGGCCCGCAGAAGGCGCAGCTCCGTGGTGGCGGGAGCGTGAGGGGCAGCCATGGCGAGCGCTATCATCTCACCGCACGGCCGTATCGACCCGGCCGGGGCGCGACCAGCCGGATCAGGCCATGTCCTGTCCCACCCCGAATGGCGGAAGAAACCCCTCCGCCGAATGAGGGTTCTCACGCAACTCGCGTGCTTACGGTGCCGACACAAGGGTTATACGTACCGTATGTCGGGGTGGCGGCCAGGAGGCTGAACGCATGAGCATGTGGTGGTCCCTTCGACTGCGCCGTGAGGCGGCCAGCGTCCCCCTCGCCCGCCGCCTGCTGGTCGGCGCCATGGAGACGGCCGGGGTGGACCCGGACGTCGCCTTCGACCTCTCCCTCGCCCTCACCGAAGCCTGCGCCAACGCCGTCGAGCACGGCGGCGCCGCCCCGGGCGACGACTACCGAGTCACGGCCCGCTTCGACGGCGACCGCTGCCACATCGAGGTCATCGACTCCGGCCCCGGCTTCGCCACCAGAACCCCACCCCCCGACTCCCCCCGCACCCCCGCCCAGCCCCTGACGGACACGGGCGCGGAAGGCGGCCGCGGCCTGTTCCTGATCGCGGAGCTGAGCGACCACGTCGACATCCGCGACCGCCCGGGCCGCGGCGCGGTGGTGAGCTTCGACAAGATCCTCAAATGGCGCGAGGACGCCCCGCTGCAGGCGGCGTGACTGACAAGCTGTCGCTCTGACCTGCTATTTCAACCGGATCAGGTCGTGAAATCTAGGGCTTCAGGTCGCCGTGAACGACCCGGAATCAGGCTGCCAGGGCACATTGAGGGCACAAGTGTGCGTGATCTTGCTTCGCTGTGCCCCCGCCCGTTGGCGGTGCGAAGGCCGCGTCGATGGCCTGGCGGGTGCGGGCCTCGCTCTGCGGCATGAGGTGGGTGTACGTCCGCAGCGTGAAGCCGGGATCGGAGTGCCCGAGGTACTCGGACAGAGCCTTGATGCTCTCCCCGGCGTCGAGGAGCACGGAGGCGTAGGCGTGACGCAGAGCGTGCATGCCGTCCTCCGGCGCCGCGGCGTAGCGCGGTGAGCCCTTCTCCCGCGGCGGTATGACGCCGGCCGCGGCGAGGGCGGCCTTCCAGTCGTACTGGTTGAAGACGCTGCGGTGGTACGCCTTGCCCTCGTCCGTGGTGAAGAGCAGTCGGTACGTACGCTCCTCGCCATCCGGGACCCGCCACGGCAGGGCGACCCGGCGCGGCGGGAACTCCTTGATGTGCTCCTTCAGCGTTTTTGCCAGCTCGTCCGGCAGCGGGATCGAGCGCAGCCGCTCTCCCTTGGGCAGCGCGAAGACCATAGTCGACCGGACCAGCTTGACCTGCCGGTTCACGTGCAGCAGCCGACGCTTGAAGTCGATATCTTCCACCGCAACGCCGAAGACCTCGCCCTGCCGCAGCCCGCAGCCGAAGGTCAGCTTGCCGCCTGCCCGGAAACGCGCGGGCAGGCCGGCGATGACGGCGTGCACCCGCTCGATGCTCCACGGGATGACCTTCTTCTTGGTTCGTGTGGGTACCTTGACCGAGCTGGACTTGCACGGATTCTTGACGATCAGCCCGTCCTCGACCGCGGAGTCGAGGATCGCGGTCAGGATGGAGTGCACCCAACTGATCGTCGACGCCTCCAGGTCAGCGTCCTGGAGCTTCTTCAGCCATCCCTGGATGAGCGACGGCTGCGTTATCGAGCGCAACTGGCGTCCTCCGAGGTGCGGCTTGATGTGGTTGCGCACCACGCCTTCGTACAGGTCGACCGTGCCCATGCCCGCCGTCGCCGCTTGGAGCCACTGCTCCGCGTACGTGGCGAGGGTGACCTTCCCGGCGTTCGGGTCCACGAAGGTGCCACGCTGCAACTCGGTCTCGACCGAGGCCGCGCGGGCCTCGGCCCTGGCCTTGATCTCGAAGTTCTCCTTGCGCTGGTGGCCGTTCAGGTCGCGATAGCGGACCTGCCAGCGCTTGCCCGTGCCGTGGTCCTTGGTGGGCACCAGGCGCCGGGTCCGGCTCTTGTGCTCGCCGCACTCCTCTTCGTCTTTCTTCGGGTGGGATTTGTGCCAGCGGTCGTAGACGTCAGCCATCGAGAAGGGCCTCCTTGAGGTCGTCCAGAAGGTGAATGAGTTCGGTCTTGGTCAGACGGCCGAGCGGCTTCGGGGCTGACGCATCACTCCCCTTCACGACGAGGTGATCGGCGCGCCGGCATTCGGGCCGGGTGCGGATGGCGTGATCGAGCGCGCCGTCGTCCCCTCGCGGGAGCAGGGGGCGGATGCCGTCAGCCCAATCCCAGGCGACCGCGGTGGTGACCTCGCCGGCGCCGGTGACGCTGGTGGTTGTGCCGTCGGCGACCGGGGGCAGCAGCAGGGTGGCGGGGGAGACGCCGAGGGCGATGGCAAGTGCGACGAGGTCGTCGACGTCGCAGCGACGGTCCCCACGCTCGATCTTGCTCAGCGCGGTCGAGGGGATGGGCCGGCCCAAGTCGGTCAGGCGCTCGGCGAGTTCGCGCTGGGAGAGGCCCAGCAGGGAGCGGATGCGTTCGATGTTGGTGGCGGTCTGACGGCCGGTGGGGCCGATCTCCACGGGGCGGGTTGCCATGACCGCGATGTTGACCTAGTGCACGGCGCTTGGGCAAGTCTTGGCTCACCTCTTCGGCAGCGCAGCGCGGCCACGACGGGCGGCCGAGCCGGGGCAACATAGACGACGATCGCCGGTTAGCCAAACCGGCGTTTCTCCGGATCATTTGAGGAGTTGCCTACACCAGTCGGCGTCGTTTGGAGGTGTTACATGGTTTCCGCGACAATGCCGCTGGATGTGTCCCCGATCGTGTGGCACTGTTCGTGCCCCGCGGCGTCGCCTAGTCATGATGGAGAGTGTTGGATGCGTTCATCCCGTACCGCCCGGTCCACCGAAGTGACATCCCGTACCGCCTCGTCCAACGCCGAGCGCAGCCCTCTGGCCTCCCCGGAGGAGCTGTCCGCCTACCTCGGCATCCCGCTCGGCACCCTCTACTCCTGGAACCACCGCGGTATCGGCCCGAAGGCCACCAAGGTCGGCCGCCACCTGCGCTACCGCTGGCAGGAGGTGGAGGCATGGCTGGACGCCCAGACGACGGATCACGACGTGGCCTGACCACGGGCACGAAGCGGCCCCCGGTGCGCCAACACCAGGGGCCGAAGACACCTCAAGAAACCGCCCTGTAAGCGATCTACCACACGGTGAGGGTCGGGTTGCAGCCCGGCCCTCGCCGGAGAGGACTGTCTATGGACCCACAGACTAGGGCTTCCTCCACCCCCGGTGCATCCCCACCCGCAGCCGATCGGCCGGGGCAGCATCTACTCGATGCGGCTGCGGCCAGCAACCACCGGCGGAGCCACGTAGCGCCCCTGTCCCGCAAGGAGAAGCGACAGCATGCGCGGGCCCAGGCGCTGGCTGAGCGTGCGGCAGCTAATGCGCGCCGTGCGGCAGCCCAGCAGCCGGAGTCCGCCGAACCGTCCGGGGCCGCGTCAGCGGCCGGCGACGGGCCACCACTGGAAGCCGAAGGCGAGCCGGAGGACCGAGAACCTGCCGAGGCCGACGACCCCACAACCGCGGCGGCCCCGGCCGAAGAGAGCCCGGCGTTGCTGACCGCCTCCGGGGAAGGAAGCGCTCGCGGAAGCGCAGATGAGCCAGCGCAGAACGGAGATGAGGTGCTGGCCGAGCTGCGGTCGGTGATCGCGAAGTTCGTGGTGCTGCCTGATGAGCAGGCACTGACCGCGGTCACTCTGTGGGTGGCGGCCACCCACCTGCAGCCTGTCTGGCGGCACGCGCCCCGCCTCGCGGTGGTCGGCCCGGCCAAGCGGTGCGGCAAGTCCCGCCTGCTGGACGTGATCACCGAGACGGTGCACGACCCCGTCATCACGGTCAACGCCTCCCCAGCAGCGATCTTCCGCTCCATCGGCGAGAGCGAGCCGCCCACCCTTCTGGTTGACGAAGCGGACACGCTGTTCGGCACGCTGAAGATGGCCGAGAAGAACGAGGAGCTACGCGGACTGCTCAACGCCGGACACCAGCGCAACCGCCCCACCCTGCGTGCCAGCGGCCCGGAGAACGGGGTGCAGAAGTTCGCCACCTTCGCCATGGCGGCTCTCGCCGGGATCGGCGACCTGCCCGACACCATCATGGACCGCGCGGTGGTGATCCGGATGCGCCGTCGCGGGCAGGGCGAGAAGGTCTCCGACTTCCGCTCCAGCCGTGACATCCCGCCCCTGCACCGGTTGCGCGGACACCTGGCCCGCTGGATGCACACCCAGCGTAAGGACGCGGCCTCGCACGCTCCGACGATGCCGGTGGCCGACCGGGCGGCGGACACCTGGGAGCCCCTGGTCGCGGTGGCCGACCTCGCCGGCGGACCGTGGCCCACCCTGGCCCGTAGCGCATGCAAGACGATGTGCGAACGGGAGGCCGGACGGGACGAGGACGGCGGGTTGAAGTCCCGCATCCTGGTCGACATCCGCGCCGCCTTCGCACAGCACGACGACCCCGAGGCGCTGTCCACTGCCACCCTGCTCCGCACCCTGAAAGCCGACCCCGAGGCGCCATGGGCGGAGTACGGCACGGGCGGGCTGAGTCCGCGAGGACTGCAACTGCTGCTGCGGGACTATGGCATCTCCTCCGCCAACCGCCGCTTCCGTGATGGCAGCCAGGCCAAGGGCTTCACCCGAGCCCAGTTCGTCGACGCCTGGGACCGCTACACCCCCACCTCACCCCAGCCCGCGCAGGAACCGACGGCCGCCGCCGAGCCGATCCAGATCGTCCGGCAACCTGCTCCGCCGCCACCGCCCGCCCTGCTGCCACGACCACCCTCACCGCCGCCGAAGCCGACGGGAGGAGCGGGACCGGCGCGCGGCCGGTAGGCCCGCTTCTGGCCGCGGACCTGCACCCGTAGCCACTCGTCCCACCCGTCCCTGCCCAGCTCACACCGGGGACGGGTGGCGTGGCCGGGACGAGTCAACCCGTCCCGCCTCCCTCACCCGTACCACGCTGACCAGCCGTGCAACGAGTGGGACGAGTGGGACGGCATGCGGCCCATACGCCCTCTCCAGCCACCCCACATCGTCGGCGCCAGCCGCTCGCCTCATCCGTGGAGTCCTGCTTTGATGACCGAAGCCCAGCCCGCCGCCACCCACTCCGTGCCTGGCAGCGTCGCAATCCGGCTCAGCGTGGCCGCCCTTGGTGCCATCGGCTTCGCCCTGTCGTACGACGCCCTGCGCCAGATGGCCGTCGCCGTCCACATCGCCGGGCCGCTGACCTACCTCTTCCCCCTGCTCATCGACGGCTTCATCGCGATAGGCGCCTGCGCACTGATCATCTTGCGCACCGCCCCGACCCGGGCCCGCCTGTACGTATGGGCACTGGTCGGCACCGCCACGGCCACCAGTATCTGGGCCAACGCTCTGCACGCCGTACGCCTGAACCAACTCCCCACCCGCCAGCGCGGCCTGCAACTCGGGGACCTTCCGGTGGGGCTGCTCTCCGCCGTCGCCCCGCTCGCCCTCGCCGGTGCGGTACACCTCTACATCCACATCGCCCGCCACAGCCGCACCGCCCACCCGAACGAAACTTCCGCACAGCACCCTTCGGATCCCGCCGCACCCAACGCAACTCCGTCCATCCGCCCAGCCCCTTCCGAGCACGTGAACGAAACCACAGACGCCCCGACAGCGGCCAACACCCGCCATCGCGCCAAGCCAGCCCTTCCGCCCTCTGATCAGGCGCGACAGCGCCACACGGGCCGCCCACCGGGGGCCGACCTCGACCAGCTCCTGGAGATCGCCCGCAACGCAGTCGCCAGCCAAGGCAAGGTCTCCCGCTCGGTGGTCGAAACGGCTATCCGCGCCGAGGGGCTGTCCCTCGGCGGCGAACGCCTCACCGAGATCATGAAGATCGTGCGCGCCGAGGCCGACGCCCCTTCCGACCACCTCGTCGGTTGACCTCCGCCCGCCCCCTCGCCGAACCGGCCAGGGACGTCCGGAGCCGTTGCGACCAGCACGTGAGTGATCACGACGCGGCCACCGCTGGCCCTCGTACCACGCACTGGGCGTCGGATCTGAGAGGGCGGTTCGTGATCTGATGTCCGTTTCCTGGTGAGGTTGGGGCAGGGCTGGTGGTCGCGGGGCTTGGTCGGCTATTGCTTCCTGGCGAAGCTGCCCGTGTCGATCTCGGTGATGATGCCGAGCTTGACCAGGCGTTTCAGCTTGGCGCGGGTGCCCTCGATGTTCTTCGGCAGCAGTTCGTGATCGAGGGCTTCGCAGACATCCCGGGCCCGTAGCGGTCCGGTCGCACCGTTGAAGACGGCGAGGATGCGGGGGTAGTCCGGGTGCTCGGGCAGGTCTGGTGGGACGGCCGGGAGCCGGTCGGCGATGGCGGTGA
>NZ_AXVU01000062.1:0-25542 GCF_000482585.1 Streptomyces sp. CNQ329
ACTGGCGTGCGGTGTTCGATGGTGTCGGTGGTCGGCGGGTTGCTTTGCCGACGTATGCGTTCCAGCACCGGCGTTACTGGTTGTCCGGTCAGGTCTCGGCGGGTGATCCGGCGGGTCTGGGTCTGGCTGCGTTCGGGCATGGGTTGCTGGGTGCGTCGGTGACTGTTGCGTCGTCGGGTGCGGTGGTGTTGACGGGGCGTGTCTCACGTGCCGGTGATGCCTGGCTGAGTGGGCATCAGATTCAGGGCAGGGTGCTGGTGCCGGGTGCGGCGCTGGTGGAGATGGCGCTGCGGGCGGGGGACGAGGCTGGTTGCCCGGTCCTGGAAGACCTCACTTTGGAAGCGCCGCTGGAGCTGCCCGAGACCGCGGGCATGCAGATCCAGGTCACCGTTGATCCCGCCGAAGCCGAAGACCCCGCCCGCACGGTGACGGTGCACGCGCGTCCCGATGACGACCCGGACCGCCCGTTCATCCGGCACGCCACCGGCCGCCTCACCCCCGCCACCCACGACGCCATCGCCGAGCCCTGGCAAGGCACGTGGCCACCAGCGAGTGCGACGGCTGTGGATCTCACCGACACTTACGCGTGGTTGGCGAAGCTGGGCTACGAGTACGGCTCCGGTTTCCGGGGGCTGACCGCGCTGTGGCAGGAGGGCTCGACCCGGTATGCGGAGGTCGTGCTGCCCGAGGAGCACACCGGGGAGCGCGGGCCCGAGGCGTTCGGTCTCCACCCCGCCCTCCTCGACGCCGCCCTGCACACCCTCCTCGTCGACACGCCCGATGCTCCGGGCGTCTCCGACGCCGGGATCCGTGTGCCGTTCTCGTGGTCGAAGGTCGCGCTGCATGCCACCGCGGCCACCCACCTGCGCGTCAAGGCCGTCACCCTCGGCACCGACACCGTCGGCATCACCCTCTACGACGCCGAAGGCGGTCCGGTCGCCGAGGTCGGCGAGCTGACCCTGCGCACGCTGCCCGCGGGCGCCCAGCCGGCCGGCATCCCCGAGCACCTTTACGCCCTGCGCTGGACGCCGCGGCAACTCCCCGCGGCCGACGCGCCGGATCTCGCCGGCTGGGTCACCCTCGGCCCCGCCGCACCGCTCCCGGACGCCGCCGCCCGGCACTACCCGACCCTCACCGACCTCCTCGCCACCGACCACCAGCCCACCGCCGTCGTCTACGCCCCCGCCCCCGGCGGCCCCACCCCCGCCGCCGCCCACCAGGCCGTACACGACCTGCTCACCCTCCTCCAGCAGCACCTCACCGAACCCCACCTGACCGACACCCCCCTCATCCTCCTCACCCGCCACGCCCACGCCTTGCCCGCCGACACCGACCCCACGACCGACCCCGCGCACACAGCGCTGTGGGGCCTGGCCCGCTCGGCGCAGGCCGAACACCCGGGCCGCATCCACCTCGTCGATGCCGACGACCACCCCGACACCCGCACCCGTCTGGCGCAGGCCCTCACCGAGGCGCTGACGAACCCTCAGCTCGCCGTCCACCAGGGCACTGCGCACACCCCCCTCCTCACCCATCTTCGCGACGATCCGCCGCTGACCCCGCCCCCGGGCGCCGGGGCCTGGCGGCTGGACACCACCACCCCCGGGACCATCGAGTCGCTGCACCTGCTCCCCGCCGCCGAAGTGCTGGAACCGCTCGCCCCCGGCACGGTACGGGTGGCCGTACGCGCCGCCGGGCTCAACTTCCGCGACGTGCTCATGGCCCTCGGGATGTACCCGGGCGAGCAGATCATGGGCAGCGAGGGCGCCGGTGTCGTCACCGAGGTGGGCCCCGGCGTGACGGACCTCGCGCCCGGCGACCGGGTGCTGGGCCTGCTCCCGCATGCCTTCGGCCCGTTCGCGGTCGCCGACCGGCGCATGCTGGCGCCGATGCCCGCGGGCTGGACGTTCGCACAGGCCGCCGCCGTGCCCGTCGTCTTCCTCACCGCGTACTACGGCCTGCGTGACCTGGGCCGGCTGGAGAAGGGCGACGCGGTGCTCGTGCACGCCGCCACCGGCGGTGTCGGCATGGCGGCCGTCCAACTCGCGCGGCACTGGGGGGCGGAGGTGTACGCCACCGCCAGCCGGCCGAAGCAGGGGCTGCTGCGCGAGCTGGGGCTGCCGGAGGAGCGGATCGCCTCCTCGCGCGACCTCGACTTCGTCGAGCGGTTCCGGCGCGCGTCCGGCGGCGCCGGCATGAACGTCGTCCTCAACTCGCTGGCCCGGGAGTTCGTGGACGCCTCGCTGGAGTTGCTGCCCGCGGGCGGGCGGTTCGTGGAGATGGGGAAGACCGACATCCGCGACGCCGCCGACGTCGCGAAGAGCCACCCGGGGGTCGCGTACCAGGCGTTCGACCTCATGGAGGCCGGCCCGGACCGGATCCGCGAGATGCTCGCGGAGATCGTCACTCTGCTGGAGTCGGACGTGCTCACCTCGCTCCCGCTGCGCACCTGGGACGTGCGGCGCGCGCCCGAGGCGTACCGCTTCATGAGCCAGGCCCGGCATGTCGGCAAGATCGTGCTGACCGTGCCGGCGCCTCCGGACCCGGCCGGCACGGTGCTGGTCACCGGCGGCACGGGTGCGCTGGGCGCGCAGGTCGCCCGCCACCTGGCGAGCGTTCACGGCGTACGGCACCTGTTGCTGACCAGCCGCCGGGGGATGGAGGCGCCCGGAGCCGCGGAGCTGCGGGCCGAGCTGGCCCGCCTCGGGGCCGAGGCCACCGTCGCGGCATGCGACGTGTCACGGCGGGAGGACGTCGTACGGCTCCTGGACGGCGTACCGGCGGAACACCCGCTCACCGCCGTCGTGCACGCCGCGGGCGTGACCGCCGACGGTACGGTCGAGACGCTCGACGCCGCCGCCGTCGACCGGGTGCTCGCGCCCAAGGTGGACGCGGTCGCGCACCTGGACGAGCTGACCCGCGGCCTCGACCTCAGCGGCTTCACGCTCTTCTCGTCCATCGCCGGCACACTCGGCACAGCGGGGCAGGGCAACTACGCCGCCGCCAACGCCTGGCTCGACGGGCTGGCGCAGCGCCGGCAGGCGCTCGGCCACCCGGCGGTCTCCCTCGCCTGGGGCTACTGGGCCGAGGAGAGCGAGCTGTCCGGCCACCTCAGCGACGCGGACGTGGCCCGGCTGAGCCGTACGGGCATCCTGCCCTTGGCCACCGCCGAGGGCCTGGCGCTGCTGGACGAGGCCGTGGCGCTGGGCGATGCCGCCGTGGTGCCGGCGCGGCTGAGTACACGCGCCGAGGAAGGCGTGGAGGTGCCGGCGGTGCTCCGGCAGGTCGTCAGGCCGGCGCGGCGCACGGCCGCCGCGGACGACGCGCCCGCCTCCGGCGGGTCCCGGGCGAAGCTGACGGAGCTGCCTGCCGCGGAGCGGGCCGAGGCGCTGGTACGGCTGGTACGTACGCACGCCGCCGCGGTGCTCGGGCACGGCTCGGCCAACTCCGTTCCGCGCGATGCCGCGTTCAAGACCATCGGCTTCGACTCGCTCGCCGCGGTGGAGCTGCGCAACCGGCTCAACGCCGCGACCGGCCTGCGGCTGCCGGCCACGGCCGTCTTCGACAACCCGACGGCGGAGGCGCTCGCCGCACTGGTCGACGGGGAGCTGCCGGGTGCGCCGGCCGCGGCAGAACCGGCGGAGGCCGGGGCGGGGAGCCTCGCCGAGCTGGAGGACATGCTGGCCGCCGGCGCGCTCGGCGAGGAGGAGCAGGCCAGGCTCGCCAAGCGGCTGAAGGCCCTGCTGTGGCAGCTCGAAGACGTGCGCCCGGCCGCGGCCGAGGAGACGGGGCCCCCGGCCGGTGAGCCCGCCGGCGAACTGGACGTGGCGAGCGACGAGGAGATGTTCGCGATGATCGACCGGGAGCTGGGCCGGGACTGACTCCCGCGCCCGGCCCGGCCGGTCGGCCAAGGCGACGAAAGCCGCCGGCCCGCGACGAGAGGACGCGGGCCGGCGGTGTGCGGGAGCGGGGAGGGCGAACCCCGCCGCCGCGGTGCGAGGTGAGGTTCAGGGACCCGGGGCGGGAGAGGCGGGGTCGCGGGCGTCGACCGCCTCGTGCACGACCTCCTCCTGCGCCACCGGCTTCCCGGACGGCCCGGCGGCCTCCGCCTTCGTGGCGGCCGCGGTCCCGGAGGCCGCTTCCTGCGGGTACGCCTCCAGGAAATCCTTGAGCTCGGACAGCACGTCGGCCGCCTCCGCCCCGTCGATCACCCGGTGGTCGAAGGCCAGGCTCAGCCTCATCACCGGTGCCACGACGACAACGCCGTTTCTGACGACCGGACGGTCCACGATCCGCCCGACGCCCAGCGTCACGGTCGTCCCGCCGACCGAATGGAAGCTGTCCACGGCGCGGTGGCCCAGCGAGGTGACGGCGACGGTGCCCCTCAGCTCGGAGCGGTGTGCCAGCGACCGCGTCGCCAGCCGGAACAGCGTGCGGCCGACGGGCACGGGCAGCCGGTGCAGCTTGCGGACCGCCTCGAACTCCGGCATGGATGCGGGGTCTCCGTCGCGCAGCCGGTCCACATGCTGCTGCACGTCGTCCAGGCTCGACTGCTCCAGCCCCGGCACGACGGAGGACAGCACCACCCGGCGCCCGCCCAGGGTCTTGTCCAGCGTCACCTTGCCGCCGACGGTCGCGTAGCGCGCGACCTTGGGGCGCAGCCGCCCGCGGATGGCCGCGTTGGCCTCCGGATGCCGTGCCAGGACGCTGCCGGAGGCCCGCAGGACATACGAGACGACCGAGTACCGGCGGCCGTCGCGCCGCGCGTCCGCCCGGTGCTCCTGCACGCGGCTCATGTCCACCTCGGTGTCGAGGAAGACCGGCGCCGTGGCCTGGATCTCGTCGCAGTGGTAGAGCGTGTGGCGGCGCTCGGCGGGAAAGCGGGTGACGCTCACGCCGCGACCGCCACCTTGTGGATGCCGCTGAGGCTGCCGGCCTCCAGCAGGTCCGGCAGCGACACGCTGCGGCCGGTGCGGCGTTCGAGCGCCGCGGTCAGCCAGAGCAGGTGCACCGAGTCCCAGCCGGCGATCTCGTCCAGAGGCCGGTCGGCGTCCTCGACGGAGACCGGCAGCCCCAGTTCGTCACGGATCAGCACCACAAGATCGTCGATGGTCGTCATGAAGCGGGCACTACCTTTCGGGGATGTGTCAACGGGGCTGTGTCGCGGTCGTGGTCGAGAACGCCCGGACGTCACGCATGAGAGCTGTGGCGACGGCCCGCTCCGCGCCGTCGAGGTAGAAGTGGCCGCCGGGGAACCGTTCGATGCGGAAGGCGCCGGAGGTCAGCGGCTGCCAGGCCGCCGCTTCGTGCTCGGTCACCCGCGGGTCTTCGGTGCCGGTGAAGATGCTGATCGGGCAGCGCAGTACGAAGCTGTCGTCGAAGCGGTACGTTTCCACGGCCGTGTAGTCGGCGCGCAGCGACGGCAGGATCATGGCCCGCATGTCCGGGTCGGCCAGGATCTGCGGGTCGGTGCCGCTCAGCGCGGTGATCTCGGCGATGAGCCCGTCGTCGTCGCACTGGTGCACGGTCTCGACGCGTGGCGTCGCCGGCGAGTGCCGGCCCGAGGCGACCAGGCCGATGGGCGGGTTGGTGCCGTCCCGCTCCAGTCGGGCGGCGGTCTCGAAGCCGACGACCGCGCCCATGCTGTGCCCGAAGAGGAGCAGCGGCAGGTCGGTGAGCGGCTTGAGGACGTCGGCCAACCGGTCGGCCAGCGTGTGGATGTCGCGCAGCGGCGGCTCGTGGCGCCGGTCGTGCCGGCCCGGGTACTGCACGGCCACGAACTCCACCGACGGCGGCAGCTCCCGCTGCAGCGGGAAGAACGTGGTCGCCGCGCCGCCCGCGTGGGGGAGGCAGACCAGCCGTACGTCCGGCCGCCGGGCCGCACCGAAGCGGCGCAGCCACGTGTCGTCGAAAGGAATCTGTGTGGGCACCGGGGCCATGCCTTCCCGCGCTCTCCCGGGTGCGAGAGGCCGGCACACGGAGGAAAGCGCACCTTGAGCACTCCGACTCGTTTGTGGTGACCGATGGTATCGGCGCCGGTTGAAGGCGGACAAAGAGCCGCTAAAGACATACGGGCGCGGAGGCTCCACCTCCGCACCCGTACGTGACGCCCCGTCAGGCAGACAGGCCCTTCAGCCGCTGGCCGATGTCGGTGCGCTGACCGATACCGAGCTTCTGGTAGATCCGGGTGAGGTGTTGCTCGACCGTGCTCACTGTGATGTGCAGCTTGCCCGCGACCTGACGGTTGGTCAGCCCCTTCGCCACCAGCGCGGCGACCCGGTGCTCCGCCCGGGTCAGCAGCCGCTGGCCGCCTCCGGCGCACGCCGTACCGGCGGCACCCGCGACCTCCGGCGCGGCCCTGCCCACCCGCTCCGGCGGCGGCGTACGTGCCATGGCCTGGTCCGGCAGGCAGTTGCGGGCGATGTGGGCGGCTGCGGCCTTCGCCCTGGCCGCCCAGGACCCGTGGCCGAGCTCCCGCAGGACCGTGCCGAGTTCGTGCAGCGTACGCGCCTGCTCCAACCGGTCGCCGGTGGCGAGGAGTTCGTCCATCGCCCGGAACAACAGGCCGGGCCGCTTGCGCGGCGGCGCCATCCGGGCCCGTAGCCGCAGCACCATCGCATGGTTGCGCCCGCCGTGACCGGGGACACGCGCGCAGTGCTCGGCGAGCATCCGGGCAGCCATCGTCTTGTCACCCAGGTACAGCCAGGCTTCGGCGACGTAGAGCCGCCACGGCACGAGCGTGGGATGGTCGACGAGCGTGCGCTCGGCCATCCTGCCGATCCGCAGGAAGTCGGAGAGCGCCGAGTGCGGCCTGTTCGTGGCGAGATGGAAGCACCCGCGGATGCACAGATAGCTCAGCCAGTGGACGCTCTTCTCCCACGCGGGGGGAATCGGCTTGGCGAACACCCGCGCGACCTCGTCGTGGCGGCCCATCTCCATCAGCGTGGCGGCGAGCACGGCCTCCACCGCGCACGCGTACCCCGTGCTGCGCTCGGTGATGACGCTCTCCACCAGCCGGATGCAGTCCATGCTCGCCGCCAGCTTGCCCTGCCGCAGCGCCACCGTCGCCTGCTGCAGCGAAAAGATGGCCTGCCAGCCGGGGGCGTCCCGGGACGCCGACTCCTTGACCAGCCACTCGCACCACTGCCAGGCGGAATCGAGCCGGTCGGCGATGACCAGGGCCTTGATCGCGCAGGTCAGCGACCAGAGCGTGGAGTCGGAGAGGGTCGAGACCTCCAGCAGGTTCTCCGCCGTGGCGGCCCAGTCGCAGCGCTCGCCCAAGAGGAAGGACCCCTCGAAGGTCTGGAACAGGGCGGTCGCCGACGCGTACGTGCTTGCCCCGTCGGCGTCGGACGGCGGAAGCCGCGGAGCCTGCCCACCATCCGGGGGATGCTCGGCTTGGTGGCTGTACCAGGCCCACAGCCAGGCAACGCCGGGGTGGTCGCCGGCACGGACGTCTGCCGCGCTCGACTCGGCGCCCTGCCGCTTCAGCACGGCGAACGCCTCCTGGATCTTGCCGTAGCTGAAGAGCAGATCCGCGAGTCCGTCGTACGACGAGCTCGGCATCTTGTCCGCGTGGAAGGCGCTGAGCAGTGCTGTCAGATGCCGGATTTCGGTGGCCGCGGGGCTGATGCGCTGGGTGATGAGCGCCAGGCGCAGGTATATCTCGATACGATCCGGGGTGTTCGGGGTGTTTTCCAGCGCGAGTTCGAGATACCTGACGGCAAGCCGGATATTTTCCTGGCCGATCGCCGTCTCCGCGGCGTCGCGCAGCACGGACCGCTGCCATGCCTCCGGCGCGTGCCGGGCGGCCAGAAGGTGGTGTGCCACGTCCGTGGTCGGACTGCCCGCATTGTTCTGCACCACGGCGGCGCGCCGGTGCAGTTCGTTTCGCTGAAGCGTGCCCAGATCCGCAAGAATTTCCCGGGGAGCGCTCCCATGCCGGAAATTCGTGTCGTCCAGGACCCCGGAGCCGCGCAGCGCCTCCAACTGCTGGTCCATGACAGCGGGTGAAATACGGGTCATGCCCGACAAAAGCTCGGGTGCCGCGGAATCCCCGAGCACCGAGATCAGCCGCCCCAGTTCCACCGCCGTGGAGCCGCTGCGGTAAAGGCAGGACACGACGGCACGCCCGTACATGCCGAGTTTCCACGAGGACTCCGTACCCGTCGGCCGGGCCTCCATGTCCTCGTCCCGCAGATCCTCCAGCAGGGCGCGCAGCAGGAGCGGGCTGCCGCCGCTGAGGTGGTGCAGCAGCTCGATCCACTGCTCGTGCGGCCGGATGACGCGCGTGGTGACCGCCGCCCGCACCTCCCGCTCCTCCAGCGGACCCAGGTGGATGCGCTGGGCGTTCGGCCGCCGCAGCAGCTCCGTCTTGACCGGCTGGTCGCGATGGCGCAGGTGCGGGCAGTGGGACAGCAGGATGAGGGTGCGCCGGCTGCGGTGCCAACTGACCGCCTGGAGCAGGAAGTCGAGTTCGGACCAGGGAATGTCCTGGACGTCGTCGATACTGATCACCACCACGCCGTTCTCCGCGACGTGCGGCAGCGCGGCGCTGAACTGCAGTGCGGCCGTGACCCCCGCGGGACCCTCGCCGGGCGGCGGGGCCGGCACCTGCGCGACGAGCTGCTGGAACAGGGAGATGGGCGGGTGGGCCGCCGTGCTTCGTCCCTGGACGCTGAGGATGGTCGCGCCCATGTCGGCCGCGTGTTCTGTGATGGCGTGTAATAGCGCACTCTTGCCGCAACCCACGCCGCCTTCGACGAGAATTGTGCGCGACATTCCATGAAGGCAGCGAGAGAAAGCGGATCGCAGCGCCTCGAATTCGGCCGCACGGATGACGAAAGCCATACCGGATTACTCACCTCCCGTTGGCGCAGTTGATTCGTTGTGTGAATCAGTGCACCTGAGCAAGTCCAGGTTATACGGCACTCAGGGGAAGCGCCGTACCGCATATTCGGTTAGTAGTTTCACAGTTCAGGTTTGTTTGTGCAAGGCCGGGTTTGGTCAGGTCATGGGATTATGCGTAGGTCCGTTTTGCATCGTTCATCCTGACCTTGGCGCGATGCAGCGGAGTATACATCCCCTGGGACAATCGCATCGGTCCGCGAGAGCGCCGGGTGCGGGCCCGCGGGAGCGAACGCGGGCGTACCGGGCGGCGCGTGAGCCCCGGGTGCGTCCGCACAGGTGCCCCCTCGGGGTGACGGGGACGGCTCGCGGGGCGAGCGGCGCAGCGAGACTTTGGCGGGGCTTTGGCGCCGCGCAACACCCTGCCCGGATGCTTGCTGCCCTTGCCTACCTGCAGCGTGTGCTGCGGGAATCCCTGACCGCCCTCGGCCAGGTGTGGTTCTTCATTCCGGCGCCACCCCCCGTCCCGCCGGCGCCGCCACCGGGCCCCGCTCCCGGTCACCCCGAGCGTCTGCGCCCCGACGTCCCGCTGACGGACCAGGAGGAGGCCCTGAGTAGGGAGTTGAAGGACATCGCCCTGCCCGACCCCATCGGCGAGGAGAAGGGCCCGGGCGCGTAGCTGAGCGGCCGAAGCAGAGGCGCCGGGGGCGGCGCGCGGGCGAGGCACCTCGTGCGCGGTGTGCGGCACGTGGAGAGCCCCGGTCGGAGGGGGGATCCGACCGGGGCGGTCTGAGGGATACGGAGGGCGGTCGCCTCGCGGCGAAAGGCTCCGTGGGGCTTCAGCCGAACGATCTTCCCCACGGGCGAGAGGTGAGGCCCGGGGACACTGTCCCCTCCGTACCCGCACTCTCTCCAACGGGAGGGGACCTCCGGTTGTTCCGCGCCCCTTCCCCGGAGGGTGTGAAGCGCGACACAGCCGGTGTCAGTGCAGCCAGCGGCCCTCGCGCATCAGCTCGCGTCCGCTCAGCTCGTTCACCTCGCGCCAGGCCAGGATCCGCCGCGGGGTGATCCGGAACCAGCAGTACCGGGTGGACAGGCCGCGCGGATCGAAGCCGGCGCGCGCCGCGAAGCGGTCGCCGTGCTCCCGCGGCAGCGCGTCCAGCTCGACGACCTCGACCTCGCCGTCGATCACCGTGACGTCCCTGGTGGGACCGAGCGCCAGCCGGGCGGCACCGGTGGCGGCGAGATTCCTGCCGGTCGGGCTCTCCGCCGGCGTCGCCACCCACACCGCCCTGCCGTCCCAGGAGAAGGACAGCGGTACGAGGTACGGCGTCCCGTCCGGCGCCGCACTGGCCACCCAGACGTCGACGTCGTGGGCGAGCCGGTGCTCGGTGTCCCGGCGACGGCGGGCACGGGTCCGGGGCTCCGCGGGATGCGCGGGTGCGGTCATCTTTCGCTCCTGATCGTCGTGCGGCTCGTACGCGATGAGCCCGGTGCACCGCACGGGGCCCGATCGCCGTGGCCACCACAGCCTCGTCCGCCCGCCCTCGCCCCGCCTCCGTGCTGACCACGGAGAACACCGCGGATAATGGAAGTGTGTCCACTCCGCCGATCTCCGCCCGCGAGGCCGAGGTGCTCGCGCTCCTCGGCGAGCACCTGAGCAACGCCGAGATCGCCGGGCGCCTCTTCATCTCCGTACGCACCGTCGAATCGCATGTCTCCTCGCTGCTGCGCAAGCTGCACCTGGCCGACCGGCGGGCTCTCGCCCGGCACGCCTCCGCCTCCGCCCGCGCCGGCCAGGCCGGACCCGCGCCCGCCCTGCCCGCGCCGCTGACGGCCTTCGTCGGCCGCACGCGCGAGCGCACCGAGCTGGCCGAGGCCGTACGGAGCCGACGGCAGGTCACCGCCGTCGGTCCCGGCGGGGTGGGCAAGACGCGGCTCGCGCTCGCGGTGGCCGGGGACCTGGCCGGCGACTTCGCCGACGGCGTGTGGTTCGCCGACCTGGTCCCGGTCACCGATCCGACACGGGTGGGCGCCGTGGTCGCCGCAGCCGTGGGCGTGGGCGAGCAGCCCGCGCGGGACGTGGACGACGCGGTGCTGACCGCGCTCGCGGACCGTGACGCGCTGCTCGTACTGGACAACTGCGAGCACCTGCGCGAGGGAGTCGCGCCGTTCCTGGAGCGGCTGCTCGCCGCCTGCCCCCGGCTGCGCATCCTCGCCACCAGCCGGGCCCGCCTCGTGGTCCCGTTCGAACGCACCTTCCCGGTGCCTCCGCTGTCCTGCGCCGGTGGCGACGAGTCCGACGCCGTGGCCCTGTTCATGGACCGCGCCGCCGCGGTCGGCCGGCCGCCGGGACCGGGCGCGAGCGCGGGCGTCGTGGCCGTCTGCGAACGCCTCGACGGTGTGGCCCTGGCCATCGAGCTGGCCGCCGCCCGCTGGGCCACACTCGGGCTCGACGGCCTCGCCGCCGGCCTCGGCGACCAGCTCCGGATCCTCAGCGGCGGCGCCCGCGCCGACGACCGCCACCGCTCGGTGCGTGCGGTCCTCGACTGGAGCCACGACCTGCTCCACCCGCAGGACCAGGCACTGCTGCGCCGGCTGTCGGCGTTCGTCGCGCCGTTCACCGCCGCGGCGGCGGCGGAGGTCGCCGGGGAGGGGGCCGAGGACGCCGCCGCCGTCGCCGACGGCCTCGGCAGGCTCGCCGAGCACAGCCTCCTCGCCGTCACCCCGTCCGCGACCGGCACCCGCTACCGGCTGCTGGAGACCGTCCGCCAGTACGGCGCGGAGCGGCTCGCCGCCGCCGGCGAGCAGACCGCCGTCCGCGCCCGCCACCTCGCCTGGTGCATCACCGCCGCCACCGAGCTGACCGACACCGGCGGCCCGCACTGGCGCGCCCGGTTCGACGACCTCGCCGAGGACATGCGAGTCGCGCTCGGCTGGGCCGCGACCAGGCCGGAGCTGCGCGCCGTCGCCCACCGGCTCGCCCTGACGCTGGCCGGGCTGACCTTCACCCGGAACATGCCCGGCGAGGCCCAGCGGCGGTACGAGCAGGCCGCCGCGCTCGCCGACGACGCGGGTGCAGCGGTGGCGCTGCGCCACGCCGCGGAGGTGGCGGGTTGCCGGCGGCTCGGCGACGACATGTACCGCCTGTACCGCGCCGCCGCCCGGGCCGCCGAGCGCGCGGGCGACCTCGTCGGCGCCGGCCGCGCTCTCGCCGAGGCCGCCACCGCCGCGTACCGCTTCTCCACCTCCTTCACCCGGCTCCCCGCCGTCCCCGAGGTCACGGCCCTGCTCGCCCGTGCCCGGGACCTGGCCGGCGACGACCCCCGCGCGGGGGCGGCCGTCGCACTCGCCGAGGCAGCGGTGGTCACCGATGCGTACGGCGCCGTGCAGGGGGACGCCGACAACGCCGTCAACCAGACGGTCGAGTCCGTCGAACGCGCCGTCGAGCTGGCCCGCCGCGCCGCCGACCCGGTGACGGAGTCCGCCGCCCTCGACGCACTGTCCGGCGCCCTGAGCTGGGCGGGCGACCCCTTCGCCACCGCCGCCGCCACCCGCCGCAGGACCGAGACACTGGCGCCCCTGCCGCCGACCCCGGCCGCCACCCACGAGCGGATGGACGCGCTCGCCATGGCTGCCGGCACCGCGATCGGCGCCGGCGAACTGGACCGCGCCCGCCGCTGGGGCAAGCAGCTCGCCGGCCACCCGCTGCTCGCCGAGGCCGGACATCACGCCACCGCCTGGCTGCTCGTCGCCGACGCCTTCGCCGGCCACGCAGACGAAGCCCTCGCCCATGCCGTACGGTTCCGCGACTCCTTCGAGCACAGCGGTGGGCAGCGGTCCCTCTCCCTCGCCGCCGGGGCAGCCTCGGTGGCCATGCTCCACGGGCTCCGCGGCGACGACGACGCCCGCGCGGCGTGGCTCTCCCTCGCCGACCGGGCGGACACCACACCGGAGCACCGGCACGGCTACGGTGCGGTCTTCGACGCCACGGTCCTGCTCCACGACGGCGACGCGCAGGCCGCGCTGGAGCGGGTCGCACCCGAGCCCGGCGAGGTGTGGAAGTGGGTGTGCTGGGTCTGGCTGCACTGGTACGTCGCGCTGCGCGCCGAGGCGGCGGTGCTCGCCGGCCACCCCGATGCCCGCGGCCGGATCGCCGCCGCCCGCGCCGTCGTCACCGGGAACCGGATGGCCGCCGCGCAGGTGGACCGGGCCGAGGCGCTGCTCGACGGCGACCTGCCGCGGCTGCCGGGCCTTGCGGCGGCGTTCGCCGCGGCGGGCAGCCCGTACCAGGCGGCCCGCACGCTGCTGCTCGCCGGGGGTGACCACGCCGCCGCGGGCGAGGCGGCGCTGGCCCGCCTCGGCCTCGTACAGAACGACCTCGGACCGGAGGACCTCCTGCTGGACGAACTCGAACCGAAAGAAGCCGGACGGCCGCCGCATTGATCGGCGGTGCGCGCCCGGCTAGCCGACCGCCCGCCTCACCAGCGCCGCGATCCGCTCCTCCACCTCGTCCGTCACCTCGCTCAGCGCGAAGCCGGTCGCCCACATCGTGCCCTCGTCCAGGTTCGCCAGATCGCTGAACCCGAGCGTCGCGTAGCGCGTGTTGAACTTCCCCGCGCTCTGGAAGAAGCAGACGACCTTGCCGTTCCGCGCGTACGCGGGCATGCCGTACCACGTCTTCGGCGCCAGCTCCGGCGCGGTGGCGGTGACGACCGCGTGGACGCGCTCCGCCATGGCCCGGTCCGCATCCTGCATCTCCGCGATCTTCGCGAGCACGTCCCGCAGCGCCTCGGCCGCCTTGTCCGCGCGCGAACCGCGCCGTGCCGCCTTCTTCTGCTCGCGGGCGTGCTCCTTCATCGCGGCCCGCTCCTCGGCCGAGAACCCCTCGTACGCCCCGGTCCCGCTTCTGCCCATGATCACACCTGTCCGATCGGATCCGGCCCGGATCCTCCGCCGGGCCGCTTGACGTGATCAGCCTCGTCCCGGGACGCCGGGAACGCCTCCGTGCCGACCACGGAATCCGTCACGGACGTACGCACCTGTGGCCCACGATCGTGTCCGGATTGGGCTGGACGGGGGGCGGTTGGGTGTGTCTGCCGGTAATGAGGCGGTGCTGCGGCCGGTTTCTCCTACGGTTCTCACGTTCCTGCCCGCTCCGGTGCGTAGCACCGTGAAAGGAGATTCCCGATGCCGATCCGAAAAGCTGCCGCCGCCCTGGTGGCCACCGCCGCCCTGACCCTCGGTGCGCTCGCCACGACGCCGTCGTTCGCCGCAGCCGACTCCGACGGGCAGAAGGCGGCGTCCGCGCCCGCCGCCGAGGCGAACAACTACCCGTACCGGGGCAAGGTGCTCGGCAACAGCATCGTCTACAAGCGGGCCAAGCCGACAACGCGCAGCGACATCCTCGGATCGGCGAAAGCCGGGACGATCGTCCATATCCAGTGCAAGGTGATCGGCCAGAACGTCCTGGGCAACAACCGGTGGTACCGTGTGCCGGTGCACGGCCACGGCCACGGCTACATGTCCGCCCGCTACGTGAAGAACCTGGACCAGATTCCCTTCTGCAAGCGCTGACCTGGGGCTCGCGCCCGCCGCAGCGCCCGGCCGGTTTCACCGGCCGGGCGTTCGCGTGGGCCCGGGCGCTACGCGCCCTGCCCCTGCCCGCCGGCGCGCTGCTCGGGGGGTGCGCAGGGCCCCGGCCTTCATGGGCGAACACCCGGAACTCCCCTCCCGCCGCCTCCGTGCCCCGTGAGTGCGAACGCGGGGCGTTCTCTCTGCGCCGATGCGGTGATGCGCGCCGTGGCGTGGCCGGGCAAGAGCCCCGATAACGCATGCGAAAAGTAGGTTATGTAACTAATCATCCACTATGCGCATGTGAGCGATGGGGCAATGAAGAAACTCAAGAAATTCCTTGACCTGCCGCTGGTTCAGCGGTTCCCGGGCAACCGCTGGGCGATCGGCGCCGCGTGCGCCCTCATGGTGGTGACGGGAGTGGTCGCTGCCATGCTGACCAGCGGGGGGACCGGCACGGTCAGCGATGCGAAGTCGGCCGTACAGGACAGCGCGGCCGAGGCGGCGAAGCCGGAGGAACAGCCAGGGAAGGGCACCGGCACGCAGGCCGGCGGAGGACAGTCGGCCTCCGGCGACGATCACCGCTCGCCGCGCCGCTTCTTCGGCGGCAGGCACGGCGTCGCCACCTCCTTCGACAACGGCACGGTCTTCGTCGGCGGCGCCGTCGCCCCCGGTACGTACACGACGCAGGGCTCCGACGGTTCCTCCTCCGGCTGCCGATGGGCGCGGCTGACCGACAACGAGGGCGAACTGGTGCCGATCATCAGCGGTTCCACCTCGGGGCCGACGCGCCTCACGGTCCACTACGGCGAGTACGTCCGGAGCACGGGCTGCCAGACCTGGAGCCGCGACGACTCCGCCCCTCCGCACCACACCAAGTAGCCCGCCACCGGTGCCCGGCGCGGCCCCGCCGCCAACGGCGTCACCCGGACGCCACGCGCGTACGACACCGCTGTCACCCTCGTCGCCGCCAGGGTGGAGGCGTACGTGCAGGCTCCTGGAGCGGCGTGGAGGAGTGATGGCGATGCGGACGGTGGCGAGAACGGCGAAGTCGGTGGTGCGGCGCCGGGCCAGGGTGGCGCTCGCCGCGGTACCGGTGGCGGTGGCGCTGCTGGCAACGGCGGCCGGCCCTGTCCCGGCGGCGGCAGCGCCGGGCGGCGTGCCCGACGTCGTTGCGCGCGAGGCGTACTTCCTGCCGCCGGAGGTCGCCGAGCCGGGCGACGGGCTGACGTACGACCAGGCCCTGGTACCGGCGGGCGCCGGCATCGCCGTGATGGAGGTGGCCAGCGGGGGCACGATGAGCGTCCGGCTCGCCCTGACCGGTCTGTTGCCCGACCGGACCTACGGGGCGCACGTCCACGCCCGGCCATGTGGCGGCGCCCCGGACGGCGCCGGGCCGCACTATCAGAACGAGCCGGACCCCGTGCAGCCGTCCGTCGACCCCGCCTTCGCCAACCCCGGAAACGAGGTGTGGCTCGACTTCACCACCGACGGCCGGGGCAGCGCGCTTGCCACCGCGCGCCAGGACTGGCGGTTCCGGCCGGGTGAGGCCCGCTCCATCGTCGTGCACGAGCACGCGACGAGTACGCACCCGGGCGAGGCGGGCACGGCGGGGGCGCGGCTGGCGTGCCTGTCGGTGCCGTTCGAGTAGCGGGGGAGTGGTCAGGGGTGGCCCGTCGTATGCGCGCGTCCGTACGTCTCGTGGCGGGTGCGGTGGCGCTCGTGCTCCTCGGCGCCGCCGGGGTGGCGGCCTGGCTCTTCGCACTCCCCCCGAACCTGGTCCCCGCCCTGCACACCCGCGCGCCGCAGGGGGCCGTCGACGACGCCAAGCCCCCGCCGCGCCAGGTGCAGCAGCGCGCGTCGGGCTTCCAGGCGCCGTACCGCGCACCAGCCTCCGGGCTGCCGCACAGCTCCGGCTTCGCCGTCGGCGGGTCGGTGGACACGCCCACCCTCAGTGACCTCATGTACGAGCGGCGGATGGGCGAGACATACCCGGTCCCCGCCGAACTGGAGGGACCCGGCACGTTCGACACCGTGCCCGGTCACGATCCGGCCCCGGGGACGGGCCAGGTGGTGCGTTACCGCGTCGACGTCGAGGACGGCATCCCCCTGGACGGCCGGCTCTTCGCCCGTGCCGTACAGGAAACCCTCAACGACGAGCGCGGCTGGGGCGAGTCCGGCCGGCGGACCTTCGAGCGGGTCTCCACCGGGCCCGCCGACTTCGCCGTCACCCTCGCCAGCCCCGGCACCACGGGGGAGTGGTGCGCCATGTCGGGCTTCGACACCACCGTCGACAACGTGTCCTGCGACTCCGGCATGACCGAGCGTGTCCTGATCAATGCCTTCCGGTGGGCGCAGGGCTCCACGACCTACGGCAGCGACATCCTGGGCTACCGCCGGATGCTCATCAACCACGAGGTGGGCCACCGCCTGGGACACCGGCACTCCTTGTGCGTACGGGACGGGGCGCGCGCGCCCGTGATGATGCAGCAGACGCTCTCCCTCACCACGGCCGGCGCACGGTGCGAGACGAACCCCTGGCCGCACCCGGAGCAGGACTGACCGCAGCGGCCCGCCGGGCACCTGCGCGCCGCGGATCTTCGCCGCTCCCGGAGCCGAGGCCCCCTCACCCGTTCAGCGCACCGCCGGCGATCCCCTGATGTCCGGCCGCGGCAGCCGGACGACCTGACAGACGGCGGAACCGCCGGGTCGGCCGGGCGGCCGGAGAGCGCCCCGGGCGGACGGAAACAGCGTCGTTCGAGATGCGGCAGCACGCCGTCTGTTCTCATCCTGGTGCGGCGGAACCCGTTCGAACAGGAAGGTGAGGACACCCGCATGGCTCTCCCGCTGGCGGACCGAAGAGCGACAGTCGCCCGTCGGCGCCCGGAGAGCCCCGCCCTCCGCGAACCCGCCGCCGGCCCTCTCGCCCCCACCGAGTTCCTGAACTCCGACGACCCCGACGTCCGCGACTTCGTCCGTCGCACGCTGCCCCGGGGAGGCGGCCTGAACAGCCGGGATGCGGCCGTACGGCTCTACTACGCGGTGCGCGACGGCATCGACTACGAGGTCTACGGCGTGGACCTGTCCCGTACCGGCGTCAGCGCCGCACAGACGGCCCGTACCGGCAAGGGCATGTGCCTCCACAAATCCATGCTCTACGCCGCCGCCCTGCGCGCCACCGGCATCCCCGCACGGCTCGTCCTCACCGACGTGCGCAACCACCTCGCCTCGCCCGCGCTGCGCACGCTCCTCGGCGGAGACGTCTTCCGCTACCACACCTTCACGACCGTCCATCTCGACGGCACATGGGTGCGCGCAAGGCCGGTCTTCAACCGGTTGCTGTGCCGCCTGTACGGCATGCGCCCACTCGGCTTCGGCGGCAGAACCGACAGCGTCCACCATCCGTACGACGCCGACGGCGCCCGCCACCTAGAGGTGGTGCGCGAGCACGGCGAGTTCGACGACCTGCCGTACGAGCGGGTCGTCGACGGGCTGCGTCGCGCGCACCCCGGCATCTTCGCGGATCCCGGCAGCACGCGGCTCGTCGCCGGCTCGCTGCACGCAACGCCAGGGGAAGCCCGGCAGGCGTCGTCGGCAGCGCCGCCCTCGTAGCGGATCACCTGCCGCAGACGGGGCGGGCGCACCAGCGCCGGCGGCTTCCCACCGCGGCAGGCCCAGCGCCTCTTCGCCGAACCACCCGTCCCTGCCCTCGGCGGCCGTCACCGGGCCGGCCGGAGGCGACCGGCGGGGCGCGCTTCTTGCTGCCCCCTGTTCCGGGCAGCGCCCGGCCGGTACGTTCTGGTACTTCCCCACGGCGGGCCAGGGGCCCGCGACGTACGCGGGGCGACCGGGTGGAAGGAGCCGGACGGATGACCCGACTTCACGGCCGGCAGCGGCACGAGGGACCGGGCAGACGGCGATTCCTCGGCTACGCACTCGCTGCACCCACCCTCGTGGCCGCCGCAGAACTCGCGCCCGCCCCCGCCGCCGGCGCCCGGCCCGCCTCGCCGGACCTCACCGAACTCCTCGACCTCACAGACGTCATGACCGCGGCCGCCCTGCCCACCTCCGGCCTCATCACCGTCCACGTCGCACCAGACGGCACCGTCTCCTTCGCCCTGCCCCGCGCCGAAGTCGGACAGGGCATCACCACCTCCACCGCCATGCTCATCGCCGAGGAACTGGCGGTGCCGCCCGAGCGGGTGCGCGTCACGCTGGCCGAGGCCCGCCCCGAGCTGCTGTTCAACCAGCTCACCGGCGCCTCCAACACCACCGTCGCCACCTACACCCCCATACGCGTCGCCGCCGCCGTCGCGCGGCACCGGCTGCTCACCGCCGCCGCGGCCGAACTCGGAGCGCCCCTCGCGCACCTGACACTGCGCGACGGCGCCGTCCGCGACCGCTCCGGCGCTTCCGTCGGCATCGGCACCCTCGCGCCCAAGGCCGCCGCCACCAGCACCGAGCCCGTCTCGGTCCGGCTCACCGCCCGGGAGAACTTCACCGTCATCGGCCGGCCCCACAACCGCATCGACGCCCGCGACGCGGTCACCGGCCGCAAGAAGTTCGCGATGGACCTCGACGTCCCCGACGCCAAGCCCACGATGGTCTGCCGCCCGCCGACCCTCAACGGCAAACCCGGCCCCGTCGCCAACCTCGCCGACGTCACCGCCATGGCCGGAGTCACCGACGTCGTGCCGATCGACACCGGTGTCGCCGTACGGGCCGAGACCTTCGGCCAGTGCATCGACGCCGTACGCGCGCTGCGCATCGACTGGCGTCCCGGCACCGCGGAGGGGAAGTCGGACCAGAGCGTGCTGCGCGAACTCGCCGCGGCCGAACCGCCGATGGGCCTTCCCCCGCTGACACCACACGTGGAGGGCAAGTTCACGTTCCGCTTCCGGAGCAACAGCGCGCTGGAGCCCAACTGCGCGATCGCCGACGTACGCGCCGACCGAGCCGAGATCTGGTCGGCGCTCAAGTCGCCGATCGTGGCCAAGGAGGCCATCGCCGCCAAGCTCGGCCTGCCGCCAGGCCGCGTCACCGTGCACGTCACCGAGGGCGGCGGCTCCTTCGGCCGCAAGCTGTTCTTCGACGCCGCGCTGGAAGCCGCCGAGGTCTCACACAAAATCGGCAAGCCGGTCAAGCTCATGTGGCACCGGGCCGACGATTCCCGTCAGGGCCGCACCCACCCCATGGCCACCTCGCGGGTACGCGCCGACTACGCCGGCGGCGCCGTGCTCGGCTTCAAACAGCGGCACACCTCCGTCGCCACCGACTTCGGCCACGGGCTCGGGGAACTGTTCACCGCGATGGCGGCGCAACTGCCGGTCGGTGACATCGGCTTCTCCCAGACGTTCTTCCAGCTTTCCCAGTCGATGCCGTACGAGTTCGGCCTGGCCACCCGGCTGCTCAACGAGACAGACAAGGGCTTCAACACCGGCAGCATGCGCAACGTGTACTCGCCCGATGTCGTCTGCGCCCGTGAGCTGATCGTCGACCGCCTCGCGGAGAAGATGGGCAAGGACCCGTACAGCTTCCGCCGCGACTTCCTGCGCGACGAACGCGCCCGCGCGGTCCTTGAGAAGGCCGCGGAGGCGGGCGAGTGGGGCCGGCAGATGCCCGAGGGGACTGCACAGGGCATCGCGTTGCACTCCGAGTACAAGTCGGTCAATGCGGTGCTGGTGGAGATCGACTGCCGTCCCGAGACGGTGGGCCGTCCCATCGGTGACGGTGTGGCGGGGCCGCGTGTGACGAAGGCGGTCTCTGTCGTGGATGTCGGGCTGGCGGTCAATCCACGGGGGCTGGAGGCGCAGATGATGGGCTGTGTCATGGACGGTATCGCGCAGACTCTGACGTCGAGTCTGCACTTGCGTGACGGCTCCTTCCTTGAGGCCAGTTGGGACAACTACTTCTACACCCGGCAGTGGAACACCCCTCCCAAGCTGGAGGTCATCGTCATGCCCGACACCTCCCAGGAGCCCGGTGGGGCGGGGGAGCTGGGGGTGGCCGCGTCAATGGCGGCGGTGGCGTGCGCCTACGGCCGGGCGACCGGCACGATGCCCACCGACTTCCCGATCAACCACGGCACGCTGTCCTTCACTCCCCAACCGACCGTCCCGCCGATCCCCGCGTCCCCGACCGACGGCCTGGACCAGGCTCGCTGAGGCAAGGAGACCCCCGTGCCCGAGCACACCTTCCGCGTCAACGGCGAGCAGGTCACCGTCGACGCCGCCGACGACGAGCGCCTGCTGTGGGTGCTGCGCGACCTGCTGGGTATCACCGGACCGAAGTACGGCTGCGGCATCAACGTGTGCAAGGCGTGCACCAGCCACCTCAACGGCAAAGCCGTCAACCCCTGCGCCGTTCCCGTCGGCGAGCTGAAGCCGGCGGACGAGGTCACCACCATCGAGGGCCTGGCGGACACCGTCAGCGACGACCTGCACCCCATGCAGCAGGCATGGCTCGACCACGACGTCGTCCAGTGCGGCTACTGCCAGCCCGGCCAGATCATGGCCGCCGTCGCCCTGGCACGCCGCGTGGCCGCCGAAGGCCGCGAGATCACCGACGACGACCTCGACAGCATCCGCAACATCTGCCGCTGCGGCACCTACACCCGCATCCGCGAAGCCATCAAAACCGGCGCCACGCACATGTGACGGGGTCCGCCGGGCGGCAGCCGGGTGTCCACGACGACCTCGATGCCGACGCGAGGGCCGGTCGAGAACCGACTCGGCCGACGCGACGTGCGGCCGGACACAGCAGCGCTGCACCACATCGAGTCAACCCCGCAGCCGCTTCGACGCCTGACCGCCGATGCCGGCGCCATCCTCGGCGTCACGCCAGTGGCTTCACCCGGGAACGCAGCAGACAGAACTCGTTCCCCTCGGGATCGGCGAGCGGATACCAGCTCTCCGTGCCGGTCTGGCCGATGTCGACGTGCCTGGCACCGAGCGCGAGCAGCCGCTCCAGTTCCGCTTGCTGATCGCGGTCGGTGGCGTTGACGTCGATGTGCAGGGGGAGCTTCCCCCTCCGCGGATCGGTGCTCAAGGCCAGCACGAGCGTGGGCTGAGGCCCCCCGAAGCCGGTGTCGGGCGGCCCGATTTCGATGACGCCGTCCTCCCGGTCGAGCTCGACGTAGCCGAGAACGTCGCTCCAGAACGCGGCGAGCCGCTCGGGGTCGGCGGCGTCGATGACGAGTTCGGTGATACGGCATGCCATGTCGGCAGCATACGGTCATCCGCCCGGTGCGCGCGTCGGGGGACTGGCCGGCCCGGACTGTCAGCGCCGGCTGAGAGGCTGGGGCCATGGACAGGGACGAGGAGTTGCTGCGCGGCCGGGTCTACGGTGCGGAACACGACGACCCGCACCCGGGGCCGCGGCCGGGTCGTGACTACGCGGAGCTGGTCGGCGGCCCGCTGGACGGCCTGCTGCTCGACATCACCGGCTGGAGCGCGCAGGAGACCGCGGCCGGCGCGGCCCTGCCCACCGAGCTGGGCCGCTTCGGCGCCGGCGGGCGCGCCACCTACGCCCCCGCGCCCGGCTCGCCGCGGCGATGGGAGTGGACGGGCGACATAGCCTGAACGCCCGTGCCGCCGCCCGGACTTCGGGAACCGGAATCCGGCCTGGGACGGAGCAGGCCCGACGTAGGGTGCCGCGTATGAAAATCTTCGGATGGGTGCTTTTCGTCTGCGGCCTGTACTTCCTCGTACAGGGGTTTGTGATGCCGATGATCGCCGAGCGATCGGACGTGGAGAGCATCGAGTTCCAGCAGATCCGCGAGTCCAGCTCGTACCTGGGCATCGGCCTCATGATCGGCGCGGTTGCCTGCGGCGTCCTGGACCGCAGCCCCGGCGGCTCGGCCCAGCGCGCCGCACAGCAGCCCCCGTCGTACCCGGCCCAGCAGCCCTACGGCGCCCCGCCGCCCCCGCAGCAGCCGCACGGCGGCTGGGGCCCGCCGCCCGCGGGCTGAATGCGCTCGCGCGCAGAACCTTCAGGGGTGACGACGGCGACGTCCGGATCCACACCACCCGCCGGTCCCGGCGTGACCTGTCGCTTGGCCGGCTCGGCGAGGAAGCCCCGCCGACTGCCCTCCCACCAGCCTCGGCCCGCCGCGCACAAGCGACCGCCGGAGGGGTGTGGTTCGGGTGAGCCTCCCCGGAGCCGCAGACGGCTCCGGGGACCTGATGATCCGGATCCTTGTGATCGTGTCCCGGTCATGTCACCAAACCGTCACACCGCAAGACACGGACCGCCGGAGTCCGACAGGATTCACCGGTCCGAACACGTATTTGCTAGGGGAAACATGCACAAGCGCACTGCCCGTGCTTCCGTTCTCGCTGTGGCCGCGGCGGCTCTGACCTTCGCCGTGGCCGGCTGCGGTAGTGACAGCGAGCCGGATGAGGCAGCCTGCAAGAAGGCCATCACCGAGCAGATGAAGGCGATGGAGGCGGGCGACGAAAACGCCGCCAACGACCGTCCCGGCGCCTGCGAAGGCATCGATGACAAGACCGCCAATCGACTGGCTCAGGAGATCGCTCAAGAGGAGATGAAGAAGATCGAGGACTCGGTCGAGGCTCCCTGAGCGTGACCGCACGCCTGTCCGGAGCGGAGGGCGCACGCGCCTTCCGCTCCGGACAGGCCCGCTCGGTCAACGGGCCGGCCCGCCGGACCCGTAAGGGCGGATCCGCCTCTCCCGCCGCATGACCGCAGCGCCGAAGCGCAGCCTCCCCGCATGAACGAGAACTCCCGCGGCCAGGCTTTCGTCACCGCCCTGCGAACGAAGCTGGCGACCACCACAGCCACGCTGGCTCTGCTCACAGCAGCCACCCTCGGCGGAGTCGTCACCGGAGCCGGAACCGCCACCGCCGCCGACACGAAGCTCGTCGCCACAGCTCCCGCAGCAGCGCCGACGCTGCGTGAGCAGGCCGACGCGATCATGAACCTCACCTACGTGGAGTTCACCGAAACCCCCCACACCCCACCGTTCAACTGGACGAATGACGGCTGCTCGGTTCCCACGGGCTACGCGCCGTACAGCGAGGTCTTCCGCCCCGCGTGCGTCCAGCACGACTTCGGCTACCGGAACTACGGCGCCCACGACGCACTGAAGCTCAGTCCCACACGCGCAACGAAGGACTGGATCGACGGGCGCTTCCGCACCGAAATGCGCCGCATCTGCGACGACCGCAACAGCTCGCGACTCTCCCACCTCGCGTGCGTGAACGCAGCCGAGGCGTACTACGGCGCGGTTCAACTGGGCGGCGACAGCTCGTTCTTCTGAACCTCGCCGAGCAGTACGGCCTGCCGCTCCGGCCCGTCCTCGAACGCATCCGCGTCCCCGCCGGGACCAGGGTTCGACCAGGGGAAACCCGCGCCCGACTTGACCTTACCCTGTGGGGCATGGTTTAGCGTTCGTCGAGGTGAGAGGCATGCGGATCAGTGAGCTGGCCCGCCGGGCGGGCGTGTCGACGAAAGCGGTGCGCTACTACGAATCGCTGGGCTTGCTCACGCCGGGGCGGCTGGCCAACGGCTACCGGGACTACACCGAGCACGACGTACGACTCACCCAGGAGATCCGGGCGCTCGGCAGTCTCGGGATTCGCGTCGAGCACACCCGCCCGTTCCTGGAGTGCCTCACGGCCGGCCACCGACACGCCGACGACTGTCCGGCCTCGCTGGCGGGTTACCGGGACACGATCGAAGAGCTCACGAAGCGGATCGAGGAACTCACCGCCCGCCGGGCGGTCCTGGTCGCGCGCCTGCAGCAGGCCGCCCACCGCGGAAGCCGCGTCCCACCGGTCGACCTAGGAGAGGGCCTGATGACCGATTACGTGAGCGTTCCGGCCGACCTGCCCGTCCCCGAGGACGACGGCGCGGCTACCCACCTGCCCGGCACGAAGGTACCGCACGTGGAACTCCAGGGCACCGGCGGCACGGCTGTCCGCCTCGATGCGCTCGGCCCGGACCGCACGGTGATCTACGTCTACCCACTCACCGGACGGCCCGGCGTCGACCTGCCCGACGGCTGGGACTCGATTCCCGGGGCACGCGGCTGCACCCCGGAGGCATGCGGCTTCCGCGATCACTACCAGGATCTTCTCGCCGCCGGCGCGGACGGCGTGTTCGGCCTCTCCAGCCAGGAAACCGACTACCAGCGTGAGGTCGTCGAGCGGCTCCACCTGCCGTTCCAGATGCTCTCCGACCCTGCGCACAACCTGGCACAGGAACTCAACCTGCCCACGTTCGAAACCAGCGAGCTGACGCTCTACAAGCGGCTGACTCTGATCATCCGCGACGACGTCATCGAGCACGTCTTTTATCCGGTCTTCCCCCCGAACGAGCACGCAGAACAGGTCCTGACCTGGCTGAGGAACAACCCGGTCTAGAAGACGGCGCCCAACGCCTGCGATCGCCGGGCGCCCGGGCCCGGGCTGCACCGCTTCATCCACAACCACCCGAACCGGGCAGAGACAGGCCCCCGAGGGGTGCTCCCGCTAGTAGATGAACTGAACGACGGAGTCGTTGTAGTCCGTATCCCGGCCGTCCTCGGAGGCGATGGTCGTGACGGTGACGGGCGGCCGAGTCGGCGTCTGGACCGTATCGACCTGGAGCGTGCTGGGTTTGAAGGTCCTGCCACCGTCCTCGCTGTGCTCCAGCGTGGCCGCGAAAACCCTGTCCTGCGAGCGATCCAGTACCGTCATCCCGATCATCGCATCGTCTTCGCCGGTTCCGATCCACTGGTAGCCGTACGGGTTCCCGTCCGGCTTGATGGTCACCCTCTGCAACCACTGCGCATTGACCGTCGCCTTGATCTGCACCTGCCCGCATCCGGCAGGGACCTTGACCTCAACGCTGTTACCAGCCATCGACACTCCTTCAAAGAAGATGAAACCCGCAGGAAATGGGCCTGGCGCGTCGAACAGGTCTATCACGGTGACAGGAGTCTCCCACCGCACATTCACCGCCTGTCGCAGCCGTCTACGCCGACCGTGTGGCGGGCGGTACCCGCGGCGCACCCGGGCTCACCCCCTAGTACTACAGGGCTAGATCTTGATCACCTGAAGTCGTAGCCGCCTTCGGAAGTGGTGGCGTCGTGCCTCCGCCTGATGCGCGCGCCTCCAG
>NZ_AXVU01000063.1:0-19821 GCF_000482585.1 Streptomyces sp. CNQ329
CCCCCTCCATTCTGAACACCCCCGACTCCCCCACCCCCACCGCCGTCTCCCTCCGCGAAGCCAAGGCGAAGTGGCACTCCATCCGTGCCCGGATGATTGCGCTCCAGGAGGAACTCGACTGGCAGGTCTACGCCCTCTACAACCTCCACGCCGAAGACCTCCGCGCCCCCGAGACCGATATCCCCGAACTTGCGCTCGGCGAGCGCGCCTTTGAGATCGTCCTCGCTCGCCGCGTCGAGCGCGGCGAAGCCTCCGACGAGTGGTTCAAGCGGCACGGCTCCACCCCCCTCACCGACATCCCCGATCACTGGCCCGATGCCTACAAGGCCACGGTCCAGAAGCGCATCGACGCCATCGCGTCGTCCCGCGCCATCGGCATGGTCGAGCGGCCCGAGTACAAGCGCCGCTGGGCCACCGAAGGCTGGGACGTCCTCCAGCACCGTGCCCTCCGTGCCTGGCTGCTCGACCGGATCGAAGCCCGCGAACTCTGGTACGACGACACCAGCCAGCCCGTCGTCCGTACCCTCGGCCAGCTCACCGACGCTCTCTCCCGCGACGAGGACTTCGTCTCCGTCGCCGCCCTCTACGAGCCCCACCGTGCCCTCGCCGACGTCGTCTCCGGGCTCATGGCCGACGAGCACGTCCCCTACCTCGCTGCTCTCCGCTACAAGCCCACCGGTCTGCGCAAGCGCGCCGACTGGGAGTACGTGTGGGAGCGGCAGCGCGAGGAGGACGCCGCGCCGGACGAGCCGCAGAAGCGGAAGATCCGGGACTCCATCCCCGTACCGCCGAAGTACACCTCCGCCGACTTTCGCAGGCCCTCCTACTGGCGGGCCCGCGGCAAGCTCGACGTTCCCAAGGAACGGTTCGTCTCCTATCCGACGGCCGAGGCGCCCAACCAGCCAACCACCTTCGGCTGGGCCGGCTGGGACCACCGTGAGCAGGCGCAGGCGCTCACCGTGTATCTCACCGACCGCGCTAACAACCACGCCGCCACCACCGAAGAACTCACCCCGCTCCTCGCTGGTGTGCTCGAACTGGAGCCGTGGCTGCACCAGTGGCACCACGACTACGACGCCACCTACGGCGGCTCCCCCGCGGATTTCTTCACCGGCTACCGGGCGCAGATATCCGGCGAGCGCGGGCTGACCGAGGACGACCTGCGTGCCTGGCAGCCCCCGGCCGCCACCCGTGGCCGCCGTGCCACCACCAAGAAGACCAACTGAGCCGAAATCCCGAGCAGAGCAGAGGACAGGTAACCCGACGTGACTCCGGCCCCGCCTCCCGCCGCAGCCGGCCAGCCGCCCCTGCTGCGCGACGTCATCGACATCAAACCGTCGATCTCCACCTCCGACTTTGTTTTGAAGCTCGCCGAGGCGGTGGCCGACGACGGCGTTGCCGCCGCGCTCGCCGACTACGTCGTCACCGAGCGGCTGCTCGACAACTTCGATCAGGCCCTCGGCCTGATCAAGGCCGCCCTGGACGGGCAGACGTCGAAAGCGGCCTACCTGCATGGCTCGTTCGGTTCCGGCAAGTCGCACTTCATGGCCGTGCTGCACGCCCTGCTCGGCGGAAAACCCGCCGCCCGCTCGCGGGGTGAGTTCGACGCGATACTGGCCAAGCACAGCGGATGGCTCGACGGCGAGGACGGCACAGGCACCGGCGCAAGCGCAGGCGCAGGCACCAACCGGAAGAAGTTCCTGCTCGTCCCGTACCACATGCTCGGCGCCAAGTCGCTGGAGCAGCGCATCCTCGGCGGCTACGTCAGCCACGTCAAGAAGCTCCACCCCGACGCCGACACGCCGCAGGTCTACCGCACCGACGCGCTCTTCGAAGACGTCCGGCGGCTGCGCGCCAAGATCGGTGACGAGCGGTTCATCGCCGGTCTTGAGGACAGCGGCGAAAGCGGCGGCGACGACGAGTGGGGTGACTCCTTCGCCTGGACGTCTGCACACCTCGACACGGCCATCGCCGCCGAGCAGCTCGACGGCGACGAGGAGAATCTCGGCCTCGTCAACCCCACCGCCCCCGCGGAGCTGCGTGCCAAGCTCGTGCACGATGCGATCCAGGGCTGGTTCCCGGGGTTCACGCAGAATGCGCAGGAGGATGAGCACGGCTTCATATCCCTTGACGCAGGGCTCGCCGTCATCGCCGCGCACGCCAAGTCCCTCAATTACGCCGGGCTGATTCTCTTCATGGATGAGCTGATTCTCTGGCTTGCCAACCGCATCCACGACCAGAAGTTCGTCTCCCGCGAAGCCGACAAGATCACGAACTTTGTGGAGGGCGCCGACTCCCGTCGCGCCATCCCCATCGTGTCGTTCATAGCCCGCCAGCGCGATCTACGTGAACTGGTCGGCGAGGAGCTATCGGGCGCGGGTGAGACCGCCATCCAGGACAGCCTCAAGTTGGCCTCCGGGCGCTTCGACCAGATCACCCTGGAGGACCGCAACCTCCCAGAGATCGCGCATGCCCGGCTGCTGAAGCCGAAGCCAGGCCAGGAGGAAACACTCGCCGAGGCATTCGCCAAGGCCAAGCGGGTCGTCGGGCCGCAGGTGTGGGACGTGCTACTCGGGTCTGACGAGGGAGTGACCGGTGCGGACGAGTCGGCGTTCCGGCTTACGTACCCGTTCTCGCCAGCTTTCATGGACACCTTGGTCAGCATCTCCTCCGCTCTTCAGCGGTCCCGTACCGGTCTGAAGCTGATGGGCCAACTGCTCGCCGATCACCGGGACGACGCCCGGCTGGAGGATCTGATCCCGCTCGGTGACCTGTATCAGGTGATCGCTGACGGTGGTGACGAGCCGTTCGTGGAGAAGCTGAAGGCCGAGTTCAAGGAGGCCGACAAGCTCTACAAGACCAAGCTGCGCCCGTTCCTGCTCACCGACCACCAGGTCACCGAGGAGGAGGTCGAGCAGTATCTGCACCGTCCGGGCTCGATCACCGATCCGGTCCGGCGCGGGCACTGCAAAGACTTCGTCGGCGACAACCGGCTGATCTGCACCCTCCTGCTGTCCGCCCTCGCGCCGACCGTCCCCGCCCTCCAGGACCTGACGATCCGCCGGCTGTACGCCCTCAACCACGGCTCGGTCACCTCGCCCATCCCGGGTGCAGAGGTCGGCATGCTGAAGAACAAGGTCGACAACTGGGCGTCGCACTTCGCCGAGATCAAGGCCACTGGAAGCGACGCCAATCCCGGTGTGCGTCTCGAACTCGCCGGCGTCGACGTCGACTCCGTCATCGCCAACGCCAACGTCAACAACAACCCCGGCAACCGCCGCGCCCTCCTGAAGCAGTTGTTGTGGGAGGAGATCGGCGCCGACGCCCTCGGCAGCATGAGCGGCGACAGCCTGCCGCTTCTCTGGCGCGGCTCGAACCGCACCCTGGAGGTCGTCTCCGGGAACATCGCGGACCGCGACGACCTTCCCGACCACGAGTTCAACCCGGTGGAGCAGAGCGCCTGGCGCTTGGTCGTCGACCTGCCCTTCGACGAGGGCGAGTACGGACCGGTCGATGACGCCAACCGCATCCGCGACCTCAAGGCCCTGCCGGGGGAACGGCCGCAGACCGTGGCGTGGATTCCCGCACATCTGTCGACCGGCCGCTACCAGGACTTCCAGCGCCTGGTCACCATCAACTATGCGCTCGCCGACGAGCAGCGCTTCACCACCCAGTACGCCTCGCACCTCAACCCCGACAACCGGGCCAGCGCCAAGGGCATGCTGGAAAGTCAGCGGGAGGCGCTGGTCAAGACGGTGAAGGACGCGCTGAAGCAGGCGTACGGTCTCGCGGCGAAGAAGCCCGCCGACGTCGTACTCGGCTATGACGACCACTTCATCGCCCTGCCGGACGTCCCCGATCTCACGCCCAGGATCGGTGCTTCGCTGCACGACGGCATCCGGGACGTGGCCGGCAAGCTGCTCGCCCACCAGTACCCGGCCCACCCGGACTTCGACCCGGAGGGCAACGGTTCCCTCGTGCGTCCGGCGGACGCCAGGGCCGTCTTCGCGCATGTGCGTGAGGCCGTGGACAAGGGCGAGGGCGGCATCGAGATCCCCGCGAAGGACCGGCCGCTGATGCGCCGTCTGGCAGCTCCGCTGCTGCTCGGCACGCAGAAGGAGGCGTACTTCCAACTGTCGCGCCACTGGCCGGAGCACTTCAACCGGCAGGCCCGCGCCGAGGGCGTCACCGGCGACCTGACCGTCGTCCGGCTCACTGACTGGCTCGACGTGCCGCGGAGGATGGGCCTGGATGTCTTCCTCGCCAACCTCGTCATCGCCTCGTACGCGGAGATGGACGACCGAGTCTGGGTGCGCTCCGGCTCGCTCCTGGAGCCGCAGCCAGAGGCCCACACCGTCAAGGCCGACTACGCGCTGCGTCAACAGCCGGCACCGGACGACGCGGACTGGGACAGGGCCCGTGCCCGTTTCGAGGAGATCTTCGGAGAGAAGCCGCCGACGCTGAAGCGCAGCCGGCTCGTCGGCCAGTTCGCCCGGCAGATCGTGTCCGCAGCCCGGCGTCTTCAGCCGCACGCCGCCGACCTGGTACGGGAGCTGGAGAAGCGCTCCCCACTGCTCGGCCTCGACGCGGGCGACGGCGGCGCGGCGGCTGGGCGACTGGCCCTGGCCCGCCGCTCGCTGGCCCTGCTCGACACGTTGCTCGTGGCGCAGCAGAGCGCTCCCGGAGGAGACAAGCAGGTAGTCACGGCCCTGGCGGGCTTCGATCTCGGCCCCGACTCCGGACGGCGGTACGGGGCCTCCATCGTGCAGGCGGAGGCGGTGGCGAAGGCGCTGGTGAGCGCCCAGTGGCCGATGCTGGAGCTGGCCGGAACGATGGGGGCCGAAGGCGCGGCGATCCTCGAGTCGCTGCGTGGCGCCGCCCGCGCGGACCAGCTAACCCTGAGCCTGCCGGAGGCCCTCGGGACTGCGAACCGCGACGTCATCGAGTTGGTGAAACGGCGCGAGCAGGCGGCAGCCGCCAGCCGGGCCCAAGCGCCGAAGGCTCCGGCCGCCCCAGCGGCCCCTGCCGGTCCAGGGGCGGTGGACCTGAGCACGTCCACCAGCCAGCCGCCCGTGCCAGAAACACCGGCACCACGGCAGCCGCAGACGACGGCGGGCACCACCCCGCGAGCCGGGCGCCGTTCGGGCGGCGGTACCACGACGGCCGCGCGTGCGGTCGCGGAGCTGCGTGCTGAACTGGCCGCGCTTGCGGAGTCGGAACCAGACGCCGCTATCGAGATCACCTGGCGGGTCGTGGAGTAGCGCATGAGTTCAACGATCGATACCGGCACGAGCGCGGTGCGGCTGACCGCCGCCGCCATCACCCAGTACTTGGCCTCCCGGCGCTACCTGCACGCCGGCAAGCGGCAGGTGGTGCTGCTGCGGGCCGCCCCGGTCTGGGACGGCGCCCCGGAACTCACCTGGGGGCCGGCCGGGTGCACGGCGCATGTGGCCGCCGCGCCGTCACCGCTCGCCGCGTACGAGTTGGTGCTCGGCCATCTCAACGCTGCCGCCCCTGAGTCTGACGTGCTCGTCATCCTGACGGACCGGGAAGAGTCCGAACTCGGGGGGGACCTGCTGGCGAAGGTGTACGGGCGCCGCGTCGGCGTCGTCGACTCCTGGGACGTGGTACGGGAAGCTTTCGGTGCGACGGTGGTCGATTCCCGCCTGTTCGCCGAGAACTGGGCGGCGGAGTCCCTGCTCGACGCCACCCCGCCGGGTCGCTGGCCGCAACTGGCCGGCGGCGCACTGTCGCGCGGCCACGCCCTGACCTCCCTTGCCCTGCGGAGGCTTGGCACCGGACCGTACGACCCGGACGCCACGCCCCCGGCAACCGGCGGGCAGGCGTCAGCGAACGGCGTGCTCGACGCGAACACCCTGCTGCGCTGGTCACTCGCCCCCGGCGGGCCTGAACGCTTCCTGGCGCTGCGTACGGCCGAACGGGCCGGTCTTGCGGGCTACCTGGCCGAGCCCGGCCAGGCGGGCATGCCCGGCAGGGCACTGCTCGCGCTCGTCGACGCGGAACACGGTGAGGACGCAGTGGCGTTCGGACTGGTCTGCGGGGCACTGTGGCTACGCGATGCCGAACGAGCGGCCGAGGAGCAGGAGGTGTACCGCGCGCGTGGCCGCGCCGAGCGGTACTTCGGCGAGCGGCCACCGGTCGAGGGCGCCGAGTTCGACGCGCTGGCCAGGGCGTTCGGGCATGCCTGCGAGGAGTTCGTGGCCGCGCTGCTGCTGGCGGCGCGCACCGGCCCGGCAGGACAACGTGGGGAAGCACAGCGCCTGTCGTCCTACGTGCTCACCAGGGCGGGGGCGCTGGTGAGGCAGTTCGGTGCCGAGAGCGCGGCGGGTACCTCGCCCGTGCTGGAGGCGGGTCTTCAGGCCCGGTTCGGGGCGGTGGGGCGGGCGCTGGCCGCTCGCAGCGCCGACGACATCGCCGACGCAGTTGGGGCGCTGGACGACCACTGCCTAGCAGACGACCCCGACGCCGCGACCCGGATCGGGCGGGCGAGGATGGCCCAGCGGCTGGTGCGCTGGCTGGCCGGCGCGCACGCGCCGGACTTTGACGCCGAGTCTGCGACGGTAGCCCAGTGGCTCGGGCACCAGGTGGCCGACACGGGCTGGGCAGACCGGGCGCTGGAGCACGTCGAGGCCGGCGGTGATCCGGAGCCGGCGTTGAGGTCCGCGTACGACGCGCTGTGCGCGGATGTACGGGCACGCCGACGCGAACTCGACCGGCGATTCGCACACGCGCTGGCCACGTGGACGGCAGCGGGCACGCCGCCACGGTCGCTGCTCACCGTCGAGACCTTCCTGGACCGGGTCATCGCCCCCGTGGCGAAGGATGGCACGCGGCGGGTGCTGCTGCTGGTGCTGGACGGCATGAGCGCCGCCATTGCTGCCGAGTTGGCGGAGGAACTGGGCCGCGAGTGGGCCGAGTACGATCCGCTTCCCGGGTTGAAGGACGCCGCCGGCAGGCGGGCGATGGCTGCCGCGCTGCCCACCGTCACGGCGGTGTCGCGCACGTCGCTGTTCGCCGGGAAGCTGATGAAGGGCACGCAGCGCGAGGAGAAGGCGCTGTTCCCCGGGCACCGGTTCTGGAACGGGCAGCCGGCGCGCGTCTTCCACAAGGACGACCTTCGCGCCACTGACGGCGGGGCCATCTTCGGGGAAGAACTCAGCGCGGCACTGGAGGACGACCGCACCCATGTGGCTGTAGTCCTCAACATCATCGACGACCGGCTGGCCAACGAGATCAAGCACGGCGACGCCACCTGGCGCACCCGCGACATCGGTGCGCTGCGCGAGCTGCTGCAGGCTGCCGCGGCGCAGGGCCGGGCGGTCGTCATCACCAGCGACCACGGGCACGTCGTGGATCGGCACGGAGTGAAGCTGCCGGCCGAGGACCCCCGATCCGCGCGACACCGCGCGCCCGGCGGGGATCTCGGCGAGACCGAGGTGGCTCTCCACGGGCCGCGGGTCGTCTCGCCGGAGACCGACAGCTCTATCGTCGCCGTATGGGACAACGACTCCCGCTACACCGCGATGAAGGCCGGCTACCACGGGGGGGCGGCACTCGCCGAGGTGGCTATTCCGGTGCTGGCCTTCCTGCCGTTCCGCGCCGAGCCGCCGAAGGGCTGGCGGGAGCTGGGCGACACCCGGCCGGCGTGGTGGTCGGACACTCCGGCAGCCGAGCGCCGTCCGCCGGCGGCGGGTGCGCCGGTGAAGAAGGCCCCGGTCAGGAAGGCGAGGGCCCAGGCCGAACTCGAAGCCGCGCACCACTCCCTCTTCGACGTCGGCGACATCGCCCCCACGGCCCCGGACGACGACCTGGTGACCGGCATCATCGCCTCCGAGACCTTCCAGGCCCAGTTGGCACTGCTGGCGCGCAAGCCGGATTTGGCCAAGGTGGAGAAGGCGGTACGGGTGCTGCTCGACGCCGGTGGCACCCTGCCCGTGACGGCGTTGGCGCAGCGCATCGGGGAACGCCCGACGCGCGCGGACGGATTCGCGGCAATCCTGCGTCAGCTGCTGAACTACGACAGCGTGCAGGTGCTGCAGACGCTCCCCGACGGTCGCACCCTGCGCCTCGACAAGCAGCTGCTGCGGCTGCAGTTCCCGGTCGCATGACCCCGCCCCGCGCCTTGCGGCGGCGGGAACGTCGGCGATCTGGCGAACCGCGGTCGCCGAGAAGGAGACGTGAGCCGTGAGCACCGACCGCCTTCCCGCCGACACCCCGGTCAGTGCCGCCCGCCGCCGCGCCGTGATCGATGCGCTGCGCCGCGGTGCCGTACCCGAGAGCGGCCTGGACCTACTGGCCACCGGCCTCGACGGATTCATTGCGGCACTCGACGACGAACTGGCATCGGTCGCCGCCGGCGGCTCCGTCTTCAAGGCCGTCCGCGGCGAGTACGGCTCCGGCAAGACATTCTTCACCCGGTGGCTGGGCGAGCGGGCCAAGCGCCGCAACTTCGCCGTCGCCGAGATCCAGATCTCCGAGACCGAGACGCCGCTGCACAAACTGGAGACCGTGTACCGCCGTCTCACGGAGCGACTGTGCACCGCCAGTTTCCCGCCGAGCGCGCTGCGGCCGGTCGTGGATGCCTGGTTCTACGCACTGGAGGAGGACGCGCTGTCCCCCGACACCGCCGAGGACGACCTTCCGGCCGAGGTGGAGAAGCTGCTGTTCGCCCGGCTGGGTGAAGTCTCCCGGCACGCCCCGGCGTTCGCCACCGCGCTGCGCGGCTACCGCAACGCCGTGCTGTCCGGCGACGAGCCGACCGCCGCCGCCCTGCTCGCCTGGCTCGGAGGACAGCCGCACGTCGCCGCTGCCGCCCGCCGTGGCGCCGGCGTGCGGGGGGACCTGGACCACTTCGGGGCCTTCGGGTTCCTGCAGGGGCTGCTCACCGTGCTGCGAGACTGCGGGCATCCGGGGCTGCTCGTCGTACTCGACGAAGTGGAAACCCTCCAGCGGGTGCGCGCCGACGCCCGGGACAAGGCGCTCAACGCCTTGCGGCAGCTCATCGACGAGGTGCACTCCGGCCGCTTCCCCGGCCTCTACCTGGTGATCACCGGCACCCCGGCCTTCTACGAGGGGCAGCAGGGCGCGCAGCGGCTGGCCCCACTGGCCCAGCGGCTGGCCACCGACTTCACCACGGACCCACGATTCGACAATCCACGCGCCGTGCAGTTGCGTCTCCCGGGATTCACTCTTGAGTCGCTCACCGGGCTCGGGGTGAGGATCCGTGACTTGTACGCCGCTGGCGCGCAGGCCCCGGAACGGGTCAACGCGCTCGCGGACGACCCGTACGTCGGCGACCTGGCGCAGGCGGTCGGAGGGGCGCTGGGCGGCCGGGTCGGGGTGGCGCCCCGGCTGTTCCTGAAGAAGTTCGTCGGGGACGTACTCGATCGCATCGATCAGTTCGAGGACTTCGACCCCCGCCGCCACTACCGGCTGACGGTCGGCAGCAGTGAACTCACCGATACCGAGCGAAACTTCGCTTCCTCAGAGCAAGGGTCGGCAGACGACGTCGACCTGGAGCTGTGATGCCGGACACGGCTCACCCGCCCACGCAGCCCGACCCGCTCGACCGCCTTGACCCGGTGGTCCTCCACCACATCGTCAACTCCCTCGGATGGCCGGATCTGCGCCCCTTGCAGCGTGCCGCGATCGTCCCCGTCATGGACGGCCAGGACGCCGTTCTGCTCGCGCCGACCGCCGGCGGCAAGACCGAGGCCGCGGCCTTCCCGCTGCTGTCGGCGATGGCCCAGCAGCGCTGGAGCGGGACCGCGGTCCTCTATCTGTGCCCTCTGAAGGCACTGCTCAACAACCTTCTTCCGCGGCTGGACGCCTACGCCGGCTGGCTCGGCCGGCGAGCAGCCCTCTGGCACGGCGACACCCCCCAGGCTGAACGCAGGCGGATCCGGACCGATCCGCCGGACATCCTGCTGACGACGCCCGAGTCGTTGGAATCCATGCTGATCAGCGTCAAGACGGATCACGCACACCTCCTGGGCCAGGTGCGTGCGGTGGTCGTCGACGAGGTGCACGCCTTCGCGGGCGACGACCGGGGCTGGCACCTGTTGGCAGTCCTGGAGCGCCTGCAACGGGTGACCGGTCGACCCATCCAGCGCATCGGACTCTCCGCGACCGTGGGCAATCCGGAGCACCTGCTGACCTGGCTGCAGGGGTCGGGCGCCGGCCACCGCGGCGGCCAGGTGGTGGCCCCTGGCCTTGCGCCAACAACGCCTGCCTCGCTACCCGCCGGCGAGGTGGAACTGGACTACGTCGGATCTCTCGACAACGCCGCCAAACTCATCGCGACCCTGCACCGGGGCGAAAAGCGGCTGGTGTTCTGTGACTCGCGTGAGCAGGTGGAACGCCTCGGCGCTGCCCTGCGCAGCCGCGAGGTCACCGTCTTCCTCTCCCACGCCTCGCTCTCCACAGACGAGCGGGCCCGTTCGGAGCAGGCATTCGCCGAGGCCCGCGACTGCGTGATCGTCTCCACCTCGACCCTTGAGCTAGGAATCGATGTCGGCGACCTGGACCGCGTCATCCAGATCGACTCGCCCGCCTCCGTGGCCTCCTTCCTCCAACGCATCGGCCGCACGGGACGGCGCCCCGGTACCGTACGCAACTGCCTATTCCTGGCCACCCGCCCGGAAACGCTGGTACAGGGCGCGGCGCTCCTGCTGCTGTGGAACCGCGGGTGGGTGGAGGAGGTGGCCGCGCCGCCTCAGCCGCGGCACCTGGTCGCGCAGCAACTGCTCGCCGTTACGCTGCAGCAGCACAATCTGGGCAGCAACCTGTGGGCGGAGCAGTGGAACGCCCTGGCGCCCTTCGACCGTTCGGCGAGCCCGATCGTGAAGCACCTGCGCGACGAGGGATACCTGGACGAGGACAACGGCATGTTGTTCATCGGCCAGGAGGCCGAAAAGCGCTTCGGGCGGCGGCACTTTATCGAGCTGACCGGCTCTTTCCTGGCCCCGCCGCAGTTCTCGGTGGTGTCCGGGCGAACAGAGATCGGCAAGACAGACCCCGCCGTGCTGCTGGAACAACGACCCGGCCCGCGGCGGCTGCTCCTCGGCGGCCGTAGCTGGCAGGTGACCTTCATCGACTGGGGGCGCCGCCGCGCGTTCGTGGAGCCGGCGGACGGCGGCGGAATCGCCAAATGGATGAGCGGCGGAGTGGCCGGACTCTCCTTCGCGCTGACCCGCGCTATGAGGGAGGTCATGCTCGGCGCCGACCCGCGAGTCTCGCTGACCCGCCGAGCCGTAGCCTGCTTGCACCGGCACCGGGATGAGCGGGCTCCGGGCATGGTGCACCCGGCGGGCAACCTGATCACCCGGGTGGGACCGGACGTACGCTGGTGGACCTGGGCGGGTTATCGGGCCAACGCAACGCTGGCGGCCACGCTCCAGTCCGTCGCTGACCCCGTCCAGCGGCCGACGGACTGTTACGTACGGCTACGGGAGGACCTGACACCACAGCTGTGGGGAGCGGCCCTCACCTCGTGCGATAGCCGCGCGGTGTTGCCGGACGTGGATCCACGGGCCGTCCGCGGCCTCAAGTTCTCAGCGGCACTGCCCGAGCGCCTCGCGGTCGCGACCGTCGCCGCTCGGCTGGCTGACCTCGACGGCGCTCTGGCGGTGCTGTCCGAGCCGACCAGATACGAAGCCGGAAGCGGCTGAGCTGCTTCGCGACCACCATGTCGGCGGAGCCTGCCTGGTCATCATTTGGGGCGGACCAGGGCACGGCGGCCCGTCGCCCCGGGCGCGGGCCGGTGCTGCATCACCCCCTGAGCTGCCTAAAGGGGTGCTGACGAGCGTCGGCTCAACCCGCAACTCCTTCTCTCGGACTGGTCGTCGTGGCGCGAGCGCGGAGTACGGCGAGCGCGGGTGCAGGTTCCAACGAACGCCGAGTGCTGCTCGCTGTGCCTCGGTCGGACGAAGCGCTGATGCGGATCTGGCGCCGCGAGCAGGAACGCGCGCACGCGGCCTACGCGAATCCGCCTCGCCCGGTTCCGCCAAGGCTCGTCCCGAGGCAGCCAGGCGTGGACGCCGTACGTGGCACGCAATGAGGCTGGTGAAGAGAGCAGCGGCAGGGGCCGACCTCCCAGCCTCATCAGACACTCACTGGCGAGCCCAGAGGTCTCGCTCGACGACTGGAAGAAATGCACCACGACTGCTCCCCAGAACCGGTCGAAGCCCTGCCTCGGGCTGACGAGGATCACGCGGGCACGAGGTCTCCCAGCGCATCGCGCAGTGCGGCCGCCACATCGGGCCCGACATCGGTCATCAGACGCAGATCATCCCGCTTGAGGTAGCGGTAACTCTGCGGGGGATGAAAAGCCCCCGCCGTGCGCAGAGCGTCAAGCGGAACAGGGGTCTCGAAAGAGACTGGATCCTGCAACGTAAGGCCGCTGGCCTGCGTTGCCCCACTCATGTACAAGTCGTACTCACTGCGGTTGATTCCGGTCTGGGAGCGGTGCGCCGACCAGACCTCGCGAGGAGAGGCGACGCGAATCGAGGCGATGCGGGCCGCGCCCACCAGGGCCATGGTGGGCGCAGTCGCGTAGAGCAGCACGGGCGTTCCGGGAGGCGCTGCGACGCGCTGGCGGCGGACCTCCACCGTCTTGCTGCCGTCCAAAATCGCGGTGGCGAAGCGCGGGTGGACGGACAGCAACATCGCGCGTTCCGGATCGTTCACGTCGTTCGGTGCCCCTCTTGATAGACCGCCTGGAACAGCTCGCTGCTGATCTTCGTCAGCGAGATCAGCAAGTTCGACGACCAAGGTAGTCCGAGCCCTTCAGCCAGGGAGGCCAATCGCCGCAGCGTCACCGGCCTGGAGAAGATCTCGGTGTCAGAGAACCTCAGCGCCATGGTCTGACCTGTATTGCCTGCGGCCTCGACCACGTCAGCCCGACCATATACGCCCAGGTGTTCGAATTTCGAGAGCAGGGCGGCCGGTGCGTCGATGACGACCTCATCCAGACGAGAACTGGCCACCACCATCTGCCCTTCGGCACCGATGCCACCACCGCTGACGTACCAGAGCAACCGCGCGGGAACACTCTCGCCGCGATGGCCCGACGCCCGATAGTAGACGTGCTCCCGGCTGATACCGAGCGCCTCGCCACGCGGTAACAGCATGGCAGGCACGTTGAACAACTCGGTCGACCAACGTGGTTTGATCGGCACGAGGAATGACGGCAGTTCCGAGTCAACGATCTTAGCCGGCCACCAGGCTCGTTCGACCACGGCGGCCACCTCAGCAGGCATCCCGGCATGGAGCACGGCATCCTGCGCCGCCGGCTCTCGCCCGAGACCACGGGCAGCAGCCTCGACTTCAGCAGCCGAGCCACACACATCGACCACCAAAGCTACGAGGCTCCCCTCCCGTTCGAAGAAGCCATCATCGCCTGAGGCTGACCGTGCAGCTGCTGACGGATGAGGATCCGTGATCCGTATGGTCTCCGCCCCATAGCTCCTCCCAAGTCGCTTGAGCAGGAAAAGAATTTGGCGCGCCAGGCTCTCTTCGAGGTGATGAGTCGAGGTACGCAGGACGGGGACGAGCAGCGTTCGCCCGTCCAGGGCCCAAACGTAGAGGGCGACCGGGTTGCCTTCCCCGTCCCGAAGCAGCTCCCGCCGCCACGCAACCGCGTCGCTCCCCAGGGAGCGCAGACGATCGGCAAAGGACGACCCACCGTCCGGCCCGTCCTGCTCGAAGAACGCCACCAACTCCCCTTCCGCGCCGGGTGCCACCTCTCCCACTCGGAACTCGGTTCCCAGGAGGTCAGCTGGGCGATACAACTGCGCCTGGCGCAGTTCGTCGACGTGCAAGGTGACCGTGGAAGGAGCAACGACGCGCACTCTGGCGACTTCCCAGGCCACATCCGCCAGGCGAGCCAACAGAGGGTCTCGGGTCGCCAGTACCTGCAGGCCCGCGCACGACGTCTCGGCGATGTACCGCACACCCCGTCGCAGGGCTGCGACGTCCCCTTGAATCTCCGGCATCATCTCGGCCGCGGCCCGCTGCAGCTCATCACTTCGCCGGGTCACAGCATCGGCGCCAGGGGCGAGCTGCCGCAAACTGCTCAGAGCAGCTCGCTGGTGATGCCGCTCGGCGGCATCGGTGATGTCCCGTATCTGATGGACGAGTTGGGGTGTGTAGGCAAGCTCGACAAGGTCCGTCATCCAGCCCGCCTCCAAGGCGCGGGACTCCTCCGCCCCCTCCTCACCGGCGGGCCCGCTCAGGTCGGCGAAGACTTGTTGGTCGATCGTCACCACCAGCAGGGCGTTGCTCTCCACGCTCGAGAACAAGTCCGGGTGTCCGAAGTCCAGCCACCACCCGTCGAGGAACTCCCCGTCGCTCCCCCGCCCACGAGCTTCGCCCTGGGGCACGAACCCCAGGCTTCGCCACATACCGCTGAGGCCGTAATCCCTGCGGCACTTGGCCCTTACCCCGAGCCGCTGCGGGTGCCGACGTCTGATCGTCTCCACAAGCGTCCGAGCGATGCCCTTGCTGCGGTGCTCCGTCGCTACGCAGAGATGCGCCAGCCGAATGTACGGATTCCTCTTCGGCAGGCCGAAGAGGGCGTATCCAACGACCTCCTCGTCCTCGACAGCGACCAGGAGCCCTCCCTCATCGGCCATCGCGCGATACGCAGGAGGCGTCATCAGGCCGAGCGTCCTGGTGTACCGATTGCCCAGCGCCACAGCCTTTTCGATCAGGTGGTCCTGCGCCGAGGACACAGGAAGGACCTTCACCGCCATTTCACCCCTCCGAACGGGACGGCCGTCTGCCGCGCACTGCTCCCCTGTAGTGAGAGGGAAAGCTGATCCCAGGTGGAGGCGATACTCAAGGGGGCACGAGGGGCGCACAGTGCCGCACGCATATGCACCGGCAACCGGATGTGAACGCTCTGGCGCTTTCCGATCCGTTCCCCGCGAGTCCGAGCGTGGGAGCAATTTGGGAGATGATCTTCCCTCCAAGCCCCAGCGGGAACGCCCCAGACCACCTCACCCCAAGCCTCTGACCAGCACAGACACTCATCGCCCCCGGTCAAGATCACACCTGAACCTCATTCGGGACGAAGAGGTCGTGGGTTCAATCCCGCCACCCCGACAGTAAAGCACCAGGTCAGGGGCTCGATCCATTTGATGTATCGGGCCTCTGAGTGGTTTCGGGACACCGTTCGGGAGAGTTCTTGGCCGGCTCCCGGCAGGGGTGGTCTCCGGCGTCGCGGGCGCAGCGCCGCGGGTGGCGGGGCGTGGCTCAGCGCTTCGGCGGTGGGCGGCAGTTGGGCGGTCAGGCCGGGTTCTCCACGGTGGCGGCGAGGAACTTGATGATCTTCTCGGCGCCGGTGCGGGTGGTCTTCCTGTCGTTCTCTTCGGGGTCGTCGCCGCGGGAACGCATGTAGATGATCTTGATGAAGAGATTGCTGTCCCGGAAGGCGGCGCTGGTGGAGTTGAAGCTGTGGAAGACGTCGCCGCCGACGGTTTTGTCGACGCTCTCCTTGTCCACGCGGATGACGGCCTCGTCCCCGATCTCGCCGGGCATTCCCAGGCTGACGTACGCTTCCCCGCCCAGGGATTTCAATCCCTTCTCCTCTTCCATGTGCGCCCGTGCCTTGCCGGTGGCGCCGAATCGGTAGGCGTAGACGACCACGTGGCCGTCGACCGGTACCGACGCGAGTTCGTCCGTGTCCCACTCGCACCGGCGGTAGCCGGCCTTGTCGCTGAACTCACCGGGACGCGGCTGCTCCACCAGCCCGCCCAGCAGCGCGTCCTTCGACAGTGCGCCGCAGACGTCCGGGATGGTCGTGAAGCCGACGGGCGGCCGGGTGGATCCCTGTGATGCGCTCCGGTCCTCGTCGCCGTGGCTGTCGGCGTCGTCGGCGAGGAGGAGTGCCGCGCCGGCGGTCACGGCGGCGGTCAGGACAAGCGCCGGAACGGCGACTCGTGCCTTCCGGTAGGCGCGGCGGGGCGTCGCCGGTGGCGCGTCGGGGGCGGAGACCTCGCTCGCCTGCCGGGTGGGGTCCACGGGAGGGAGTGGAGCCGTGGTGCCGGGCCTCGCGCGGGGCCGGGTGCGGTTGTCCCCCGGGCCGGCGGGGTCCACCGCCCCGTCGAGCCGGCGCAGTGCCTCGGCCACGTCGGCGGCGTTGCCGTACCGCTGGTCGGGCTCCTTGCGCAGCAGCGTCAGCACCAGGTCGTCCCAGGCGGCCGGGACCGAGGGGGCGAGTGTGCTGGGGGCGGGTGGTTCGCGGGTGAGGTGGGCGGAGAGGTAGCCGACCGCGTCGGGGGCGTCGAAGGGGAGCCGCCCGGTGATCAGCTCGAAGAGCAGGCAGCCGAGTGTGTACAGATCACTTCGTGGCTCCGCGTGGCCACGGGCCTGTTCGGGCGCCATGTACGAGGGCGTGCCCACGATGTAGCCGGTCCGGGTGAGCCGGTCGGAGGTGGCGTACGGATCGGCGGCCCGGGCGACACCGAAGTCGAGGACCTTCGCGACGCCGGAGGGGGTGATGAGGACGTTGGAGGGTTTGATGTCGCGGTGCATGACGCCCATGCCGTGGGCTTCGGCGAGTGCGTCACCTATCTGGGCACCCCAGCGGGCGGCGTCCGGGAGTCCCACGGGCCCGCGGCGCAGCGTCGCGTCCAGGCCCTCGCCCCGGACCAGTTCCATCACCAGGAACGGGATTCTGGACTCGTCGTCGCCGGCCTCGCCGAGGTCGTGAATGGTGACGATGTTGGGGTGTTGCAGGCGGGCGGTGAGGCGTGCCTCGCGCAGGAATCTGGCGCGTGCCTCGTCGCCGCGGCTTCCGCCGCCGCTGAGCAGGGAGACGACCTTGACGGCGACAGGCCGGTCCAGCGTCTCGTCCCTCGCCTCCCACACCTGGCCCATGCCGCCTTCACCGAGCTGCCGCAGCAGCCGGTAGCGCCCGTTGAAGAGCTGGTCCCGCACTGTCGCCTCTCCCCCCGTCGCGCAGCCCCGCGCCCCGCCCGCCGTCCGGCCTCTGCCACCCGTTGCCGGCACGGCGTGACGACGATCATGGCGCAAAGGCGCTCCCGCCGGACCCCGTAGCCGAAAATCCCCGGGTGAGACCTCCGGGTTCGCACGTGATCTCCCGTGTCCCGACCGGTCAGTCTGGTGGTCTCGCCGGCCGGCCATCAAGCCCGTGCTGAGGTGATCGATGGGCCGGTCCGGGTCCGTCGTGGCGGAGCGCCGGGTTTCACAGCACCCTGCGGAAGCCGGGGAGCCTTCGTATGCGGTCGGCCAGCGGGAAGCTGATCAGGAGGGCGAGTGCGGCCACCAGGCCGAAGGACAGGGGCGCTTGGAGGCCGCTGCCGCTGAGGGCGAGTTGCAGGGCGACGACGACGGGGACGTGGACGATGTAGACGGTGTACGAGGCAGCGGACGCCGCCCGGGACAGGCGGTTGGCGGCCGTCAGCCGCTCCCGGAAGAGGACGAGGAGTCCGGTGATCAGGGCCGTGCACAGTGCGCTTTCGTAGGCGGACCAGAGCAGCGAAGGGCCGTTCGCGCCGCCGGGGCCGAAGAAGCCGGCGTCGGAGCCGACGGCGAACAGCACCGCCGTCAGCGCGGCTCCGATGCCCAGCCAGATCCAGCCCACCCGGGCCGGGAGCCGGTTGAGCCAGTCCTGGCGGAACGCGACCGTGCCCAGGGCGAAGAACGTGGCGTACTGCGCCACCCGGGCCGGCTCGACCTGGATGAAGTCCAGGAAGGGGATCCACTCGTCGAGGGGGTAGTGCAGCCGGATCGCGAACGTCGCGGCGGTCACCGCGACGGTGAGCAGAATCAGGGCCCCGTGGCCGGGTGTCCGGGCCGCGGCCGGCCGGGCGCCGGTGCGGGAACGGTGCCGGTGCAGCAGCCGGGCGGCCTGCCGGCACAGCAGGTAGAGCACGCTGTAGGCCAGCAGGTTCTGGATGAACCACAGGTGCCCGAACTGCAGGTCCGGCCAGGACGGGCCGCTCCAGTCGGCGGGTTCCTCGCCGAGGCCCAGGTAGACGTCGGTGAAGTAGCGGGGGAACGAGATCGCGGGGTAGTCGCGGTAGCGGACGTAGTACGCGTACATCAGACCCGGGACGAGGGTCAGCGCGCCGACGGCCACGGGGATACCCAGCCGTTTGAGCCGCCCCGTGAGGAACGGCCTACCGCCGCGGCGGTCGTAGGAGGCCGGCACGAAGTAGGCGGAGATGAAGAAGAACAGGCTCATGAAGAACGCGCCGTCGAACGCGGACAGGGTGCCCAGCACGCTGGTGCGCGGCTGGTCCTCCACGTACCACCAGTCTGCGGGGCCGTACGCCTGAGCCGCGTGGTGGACGACGACCAGGGTGATCAGCGCGATGCGGAGGTTGTCCAGCCAGTCCAGGCGCCGGGCCGGCGAGGGAGTCAAGGTTTTCATGTGTTGAGGATGCTCAACACATGTACACCTCCGCGATGGTGCTAGCCCCCCTCCTGCCCCCCGAGTGCCCGTTCCGGGTGCGCGAGCAGGCCCCGGGCGAGCAGCCGCTGATTGGCGGCGCTCCGTGCCGCCAGCACCTCGGGGGCGAACATCGGACGGTCGAGGTTGGGCTGCATCACGGGCTCCAGCAGCAGCGGGCCCAGGATCAGGCACAGCATCTGGAACGGCGCCCACTCCTCGTCCACGCCGTCCGCGAGCCCCCCGGCCCGGTCGCTCAGCAACTCCAGCTCCGCGCCCGCGCCCCGCAGCAGCCGGCCGAACAGCCCGGCGCTCGCCTCGCCGTCCTCGGCGAGCGCGTGCCGCAGATAGCCCCGCAGCACCGGGTCCGCGCCGAACAGCCGCGCCGACACCTCGCCGAGCGAGACCATCAACGCCTGCGGCCCGGGCTCTCCCGGCGCCGGTTCCAGTTCGCTCAGCGCCGTACGGATCCGCTCCAGCACATCCGCGTCCACCGCAGCACGCAGCCCTTCCCGGGAGCCGAAGTGCCGGGTCACCAGGGCGGGCGACAGCCCCGCCCGCGCCGCCACGGCCCGCGTGGACGTCGCCTCGAACCCGCGCTCTGCGAACAGCTCCAACGCCGCCCGCCGCAGCCGCGCCCGCCCGGTCAGATCCCCCTGCGCCACACCGTCCATGCCCCCGCACACTACGGGGCGGCCACGGCACAAGGGATCACGGAATCCCTGCCCTGGTGCCGACACGTCCCGCGGGCGTACGGACCGCATGCCCGAGCGGCGTCGCGGCGTTCGGCGGTGGCCGGGGAGAACGCGCCGGGCGGGCGTACCGGTCAGTCCCCCTCGCCCTCCTCACCTTCGAAGAAGTTCCCCAACCCTCGTCCATGACGTCGACCGCCGCTGACGGCGGCATCGACCGCCTCCGCGGACCGCGGCGTCTAGGGTGGCGGGGCACGTCGGGGCCGGTGGCGGAGAGGGGTCGGATGGCGGAGGCGGGGGAGGGCTGGGTACGGGTTCCGGTGGGCGAAGAGGCCCGGCGGTGGGCCTCCCGGGGGCGATGCCGGCGAGTGCTGTTCGTCGTGCACAACGTGACGTCGGCGACCCGGCTGCTGGACGTGATGCCACTGTTCGACGACGACCTGCGGATACAGATGCTGGCGACGTGCACGGGCTCGTCGCCGTTCCAGGGCGGGGTCGGCGAGCTGCTGGCCGCCGTGGGGGTGCCGGTGCTGCCGTGGGAGCAGGCGGTCCGTACGCCCGTCGACCTGGCCGTCTCCGCAAGCCTGGGTGGCCATATCGGCGCATTGCAGGGTAAGTTGGCAGTTTTGTCACATGGCGTTGGATATACTAAGAGGCTCAGGTCGCCGGTCGCCGGTCGCCGGTCGCCGG
>NZ_AXVU01000064.1:0-19427 GCF_000482585.1 Streptomyces sp. CNQ329
GCACCGCCAGAATCTCGTGCCCGTCACGCTCCGCGTCCGACAGCCGCTCCAGCAGCACAAAGCCGACACCCTCACCCCAGCCCGTGCCATCCGCCGCCTGGGCAAACGGCTTACACCGCCCATCCGGCGCCAGCCCACGCTGACGAGAGAACTCCACGAACACACCCGGCGTCGCCATCACCGTCACACCACCGGCAAGCGCCAGATCACACTCACCATTACGCAACGCCTGCGCAGCCAAATGCATACTCACCAACGACGACGAACACGCCGTATCCACCGTCACCGCCGGACCCTCAAGCCCGAACGTATACGCCACCCGCCCCGACGCCACACTCGCCGCACCACCATTACCCAGGAAGCCGTCGAACCCCGGGGGCAGCCGGTCCATGAGCCGGGCGACGTAGTCGCTGTACATGACGCCCGCGAAGACGCCGGTCTTGCTGCCCCGCAGGCTGTGCGGGTCGAGGGTCGCGCGCTCGAACGCCTCCCACGCCGTCTCCAGCAGCAGCCGCTGCTGCGGGTCCGTGGCGGTCGCCTCCCGCGGGCTGATCTCGAAGAACGCCGCGTCGAATGCGGCGGCGTCGTACAGGAAGCCGCCTTCGCGGGCGTAACTCGTGCCGGAGCGGTCGGCGTCGGCATCGAAGAGCCCGTCCAGCTCCCAGCCGCGGTTCAGGGGGAACCCGGAGATCGCGTCCGTACCCTCGGCGACCAGCCGCCACAGGTCCTCGGGCGAACGCACCCCGCCCGGATACCGGCAGGCCATCGAAACGATCGCCACCGGCTCCTGGTCCCCGGTCTCCAGGACCGACAGGCGCTGCTGGGCCTCATGCAGCTCGGCGGTGACCCACTTGAGGTACTCGACGAGCTTCTCTTCCTTGGACATCCGCTCTCGTTCCCGTTGTGACGAAAGGCGAAGGCGTACTTTCGGGGAGTGTCGGCACGACGGCTAAAGGGGTCCCTAAGAATCTCCGAAGCCCCGGCGGCCGGCGTGTGCGCTCACATGAACCGCGCGGCGTCCACGGCCTCGGCCGCGTCGTGCAGCGACATGTCCGTCCGGCCGCTGATGACCCGCATGTGGCGGATGAGGCCGCTGCCGCCGATCCGCATCACCGCGATGAGGGAGATGCGTACGAACGTGCCCCGCGGCACGCCCTCCGGGCGCAGCTCGACGCTGATGGGCAGGGCGACGTGTTCGCGGTCCAGGCCGGCGACCGGCGCACCGGGGGTCTCGTGCACGCCGTACGACACCAGCCGGGCGATGTGGGCGCGGTACGCGGCGCGGTCGTTGAAAGTCTTGTCGCCGACGGGGTCCTCGACGTGGAGCGGATCGGCGAAGAGGGCGAGGACGCCGTCGACATCGCCCTCGTTGATCTGCCGGCAGTACTCCAGAGCGACTCGTTTGCGTGCGTCCTCGTCCAGCATCTGTGCTCCCCTTCACGACGGCGGTGCGGCCCTGTCCGCGCCCGTGACGGGCATGCTCGGCGCAGCCGCCAAAGCGCCGCCAAAGCCCTTGGCGCTGGACTAGTTCGGACCAAGCCCGTCTTTAGACGGCGCTCCTAGCTTCGGACTTCGTTCAGATGTGGATTCCGCGGCCGTCTCGGTCGGCGCCCGATCGCAGAAAGGGATTGCCGTTGTGAAGTCGTCACTGTGGCAGGACTTGCGGATGCTGGGAAACCTCTTCCTGGTCCGTACGACGTCCGACCCGGAGAAGAAGACAGCGCGACTGTACGAGATGTACCCGCCGGACCGGCTGGTCGTCGAGGACACCAACTACTACAACCTCGGCTACTGGCCGGGGAGCACGAAGCTCGACGAGGCGGCGCAGGCCCTCGCCGACGAGGTGGCCGACACGGCCGCGTTCAAGCCGGACGACACGATCCTGGACGTCGGCTTCGGCTACGGCGACCAGGACTTCCACTGGATCGAGAAGTACGGGCCGAGCAAGATCATCGGCATCAACATCACCAAGGTGCACATCCGGATCGCCACCGACCGCGCCCGGGAGCGCGGGCTGACGGACCGGATCGACTTCCGCGAGGGCTCCGCGACCGCGATCCCCCTGCCGGACAACAGCGTCGACAAGGTGGTGGCCCTGGAGTCGGCCTTCCACTTCGACACCCGCGCCGACTTCTTCGCCGAGGCGTACCGCGTGCTGCGCCCGGGCGGCGTGCTGGTGACCGCCGACATCATCCCGATGGAGGGCGGCAAGCCGAAGGCCGACATCCGCTCGCACGCCATCAAGTGGATCCGGGTCATGATCGACGACGCCAACTGGTACCCGCGCAAGCAGTACGGCGAGATCATGGAGTCCAAGGGCTTCGAGGGCGTCGAGGTGCGGACGATCCGGGACGAGGTCTACGAGCCCTGGCGCGAGTACCACGTGCGCCGGCTCCAGGACCCGACGTTCAAGGCCCGGTCCAGCAAGCTCTTCTACAAGATGGTGGCCATCGCCCACCGCGACCAGGACCTGCTCGCCGAAGAGCTGAAGTCGCTCGACTACGTGGTGGCCTCGGCCCGCAAGCCGGTCACGCCGTAACCGACGGGGCGCACGGCGGCCCGCCTTCCGCGCCGTCCGTCCGCAGCCGCCCGCCCTCCCGCAGGCCCCGCCGCCCGCGGGAGGGCGCAGGCCGGTCCGGCGGCCCGGCCCGCCCGTGCGGCCGGCACCGCCCCGTCCACTGCCGCTCCGCCGGTACGTACCCGCCGCGCGTCCCTGCCCGCAGGCGCCGCCGGCGCCGTCCCCATGAAGGCGTTCGATGGCCAGCAGCAACGAGGAAAAACTCCGCGACTATCTGAAGGCGGTCACCGCCGATCTGCGCCAGACCCGGCAGCGGCTCCAGTCCGTGGAGGAGCGCGAGCACGAGCCGATCGCGGTGGTCGGGATGGCCTGTCGGTACCCCGGCGGTGCGGTGTCACCCGACGCGCTCTGGGAGCTGGTGTCGGCGGGCGGGGACGCCATCGGCGAGTTCCCCGCCGACCGGGGCTGGGACCTGGAGGCGGTCTTCGACGCGGACCCGGACCGGGCGGGCACGAGCTACGCCCGCCGCGGTGGCTTCCTCTACGACCTTCCGGAGTTCGACGCCGGGCTGTTCGGGGTCTCGCCGCGGGAGGCCGCGGCGATGGATCCGCAGCAGCGGCTGCTGCTGGAACTGGCCTGGGAGGCGCTGGAGCGGGCGGGCATCGCGGCCGACGGGCTGCGCGGCTCGGCCACCGGTGTGTTCGCCGGCACCTCGGCGGCCGACTACGGGCCGCGGCTGCATGAGGCGAGCGGCGGCGCCGAGGGTTACATGCTGACCGGGACCACGCCGAGCGTCGCCTCCGGGCGGATCGCGTACACGCTCGGCCTGGAGGGGCCGGCGCTGACCGTGGACACGGCGTGCTCGTCCTCGCTGGTCGCGGTGCATCTGGCCACGCGCGCGCTGCGTGCGCGGGAGTGCACGATGGCGCTGGCCGGCGGGGCGACGGTGATGTCGACGCCGGGCATGTTCGTGGAGTTCTCCCGGCAGCGCGGGCTGGCGTCCGACGGACGCTGCAAGTCCTTCTCCGAGGACGCCGACGGCACCGGCTGGGCCGAGGGCGCGGGCATGCTGGTGCTGGAGCGGCTCTCCGACGCCCGGGCCGCCGGGCACCCGGTGCTCGCGGTGATCCGCGGCAGCGCCGTCAACCAGGACGGCGCCTCCAACGGCCTCACGGCGCCCAGCGGTCCCGCGCAGCAGCGCGTCATCGAGCAGGCCCTCGCCGACGCCCGGCTCACCGCCAGGCAGGTCGACGCCGTCGAGGCGCACGGCACCGGTACGTCGCTGGGCGACCCGATCGAGGCACAGGCCCTGCTCGCGACGTACGGCCGGGAACACGCCGCCGGACAGCCGCTGTGGCTGGGCTCGGTGAAGTCCAACATCGGGCACACCCAGACCGCCGCCGGCGTGGCCGGGATCATCAAGATGGTGCAGGCCATGCGGTACGGCCGGCTGCCGCGGACGCTGCACGCCGAGACGCCGTCACGGCACGTCGACTGGGACGCGGGCGGCGTCGCGTTGCTGACCGAGGAGATCGTCTGGCCGGAGTCGGACCGGCCGCGGCGCGCCGCGGTGTCGGCGTTCGGCATCAGCGGGACCAACGCGCACGTCGTCCTGGAGCAGGCGCCGCCCGCGGCGGAGCCGGAGGAGCACTCCGGCGAGCCGGGGGCGCGGACCGCGCTGTGGACGCTGTCGGCCCGTACCGGCGAGGCGCTGTGGGCACGGGCCGCCGACCTGGCCGAGGCGGTACGCGCCGAAGCACCGGCCGCCGCCGACGTCGGCTGGTCGCTGGCGACGACGCGTGCGGCGTTCGACGAACGGGCCGTGGTGCTGGGCGGCGATACCGCCGAGCTGGCCGAGGGCCTGGCGGCGCTGGCGGCGGACCGCGGCTCCCCGCGGGTGGTGCGCGGCACGGCGGTGTCCGGCGCGGCCCGTCCGGTCTTCGTCTTCTCCGGGCAGGGTGCGCAGTGGCCGGGGATGGCCGTCGGGCTGTGGGACTCCGAGCCGGTGTTCGCCGCGTCGATGGAGCGCTGCGCCGCCGCGCTCGCCCCGCACACGGGCTACGCGCTGCGCGAGAAGCTGACGACCCCCGCGGACGACGTCTCCTGGGAACGCGACGACGTCGTGCAGCCGCTGCTGTGGGCGGTGATGGTCTCGCTGGCGGAGCTGTGGCGCCACCACGGCGTGACGCCGGCGGCCGTCGTGGGCCACTCGCAGGGCGAGTTCGCGGCGGCCGTGGTCGCCGGGGCACTCTCGCTGGAGGACGGCGCCCGGCTGGTGGCCGTACGCAGCCGGGTGGTGCACGCACTGTCCGGGCACGGGTCGATGGCCTCGGTGTCGCTGCCCGTCGCGGAGGTGGAGAAGCGGCTCGCGGACACCGGCGGCGACGTCGGCGTCGCGGCCGTCAACGGTCCTTCGGCCACGGTCGTCGCCGGCGACGACGCGGACGTGCGGGCTTTCCTGCGCGACTGCGAAGAGCGTGGCGTACGGACGCGGACGGTGCCCATCGCGTACGCCTCGCATTCGCGGTTCGTCGAGCCGGTGCGCGAGGAGATGCTGCGCGAGCTGGCGGCCATCACCCCGCGGGCCGGGACGGTTCCGTTCTACTCCACCGTCACCGGCGAGCCGATGCCCACCGAGTCGCTGGACGCCGCGTACTGGTACCGCAACCTCCGCTCCCCCGTGCTCTTCGCGCAGACCGCGGAGCGGCTCATGGACGCGGGCCACACCGTGTTCCTGGAGATGGGTGCGCACCCGGTGCTCGTACCCGCGATCGAGCAGGTCCTCGACGCGACGGAGACCGAGGGCCGGGCGCTGGGCACGCTGCGCCGCGGCGAGGACGGCGAGCCGCGCTTCAAGCAGGCGCTGGCCGAGGCGTACGCCGCCGGTGTCGTGCCGGACTGGCAGGTTCTCTTCCCCGGCACCCGGACGGTGCCGCTGCCCACCTACCCGTTCCAGCGCCGCCGTTACTGGCTCGCCGACCGCGACGACCGGGCGCCTCAGCAGGCCGCCGGTCGCGGCGACGGGACGGACGAGACGTTCTGGACTCTGGTCGAGCAGGCCGATACCGAGGCGCTGCACCGGGAGCTGCCGGAGGTCGGCGAGGACACGCTGCGCGAGATGGTGCCAGCACTGCACCGCTGGCGCACCCGGACCCGTACGGATGCGGCGCTCGCCGGCCAGCGCTACGAGATCGGGTGGCGCCCGGCCGCGGAGCGGCGGACGCCGGGGCCCGACGGCCACTGGCTGCTGGTGACCCGCATCGGGGCCGAGGGGCGCCTCGCCGCCTGGGCCGACGCGGCGGGTGCCGCGCTCTCCGCCCGCGGCGCGCGGGTGACCGTGGTCGGGCTCGACGAGCGGGCCACCGACGACCCTGCGGACATCGCACGGCGCGTGTCGGCGGCGCTGGCCGGCGAGGCGGCCGACGGCGTGCTGTCGCTGCTGGCGCTGGACGAGCGTCCGCACCCCGGGCACGCGGCGCTGCCGTCCGGTGTCGGAGGGCTGCTGGGGCTCGTGCAGGCGCTGGCGGACCTGGGTGTCGCGGCGCCCGTGTGGTCGCTGACGTGCGCGGCGGTGAGCGCCCTGGACGACGATCTGGTGGCGCATCCGGTGCAGGCGCAGACATGGGGCCTGGGCCGGGTGGTGGCGCTGGAGCAGCCGCAGTTGTGGGGCGGCCTGGTCGATCTCCCGGAGGGGCCCGGCGACGAGGACTGGCTGCGGGTGTGCACGGTGCTCGCGGGCGGGGCCGGGGACGAGGACCAGGTGGCGATCCGCCCCGGGGGGCTGCGCGTACGGCGGCTGTTGTCCGTGCCGGCGCCCGCGGACGGCCCGGCGTGGCGTCCGGGCGGCACGGTCGTGGTCACCGGAGGCTCCGGCTCGCTGGCGCCGCACGTGGCGCGCTGGCTGGCCGGCAGCGGGGCGGAGCACATCGTGCTGGCCAGCCGTCGCGGCCCCGATGCGCCCGGCCACGCCGCGCTGGCCGGCGAACTCGCCGCGCGGGGCGTGAAAGTGACGGCGCTGTCGTGCGACCTGACCGACCACGACTCGGTACGCACCATGCTGGAGCAGGCCGCGCAGCCGGGCGGGCCGGTGCGGGCGGTCGTGCACGCCGCGACCGCGACCCACCTGGAGCCGTTGGCCGGTGCCTCCGCCGCCGGGGTGGCGGACGTGCTGGCGGCGAAGGCGCTCGGTGCGGTCCACCTCGCCGAGTTGCTGGCCGCGGACGGCGATGCCGAGCTGGTGTTCTTCTCGTCCATCGCGGCCGTCTGGGGCAGCGGTGAGCACGGCGCGTACGCGGCGGCGAACGCCTTCCTCGACGCGTACGCGGAGCAGCTTCGCCGGCAGGGCCGGAAGGTGACGTCGGTCGCCTTCGGCGCGTGGCGCAGCGAGCGGCTGCCCGAGGAGCTGGACGAGGCGCAGTTGGAGCGGCAGGGCCTGCCGCTGCTGGACCCGGACCTCGCGCTCACCGGACTCGGCCGGGAACTGGCCGCGGGCTCCGGCCGGCCGGTGACGCTGGTCGACGTCGACTGGGAGACGTTCGCCCCCGTCTTCGCCTCGGCCGGGCCCCGGCCGCTGCTGGACGAGATCCCCGCCGCCCGTGCTGCGCTGCGGCGCTCCGGGGCGGCGGACGCCGCCGGAGCGGTGGGCGCGGGCGACGACGGGGAGCGGCTGAAGCGTCTGGCGCAGATGCCCGGGGCGGCCCGCGGGAGCGAGGTGCTGGACATCGTGACCGCCGAGGTGGCCGCGGTGCTGGGCCACGGGCCGGCCGACCGGCCCGCGCCGGGGCGGACGTTCAAGGAACTGGGCCTCGACTCGCTGACCGCGGTGGCGCTGCGCAACCGGCTGCGGGCCGCCACCGGGCTTGCGCTGCCGGTGACGCTCGTCTTCGACCACCCCAGCCCGCAGGCCCTCGCCCGCTACCTGACCGGACAGTTGGGCGCGGCCGGCGAGCCGGCGCCGCCCGGCTCCGTACACGAGGAGCTGGACCGGCTGGCCGCGGCCCTGGACGCCGCGCCCGTCGAGGGCGCCGAACGCGCGGCCGTGCACGACCGGTTGCAGGCGCTCGCCGCCGCGCTGGCCGGCCCCGGCGCCGCGGCGGCCGGTACCCACGAGGACGACGAGGCGGGACTCGACGAGGCCAGCACCGAAGACCTACTGAAGATCATCGACGACGAGTTCGGCCCGGCGGAGCCGGGACCGACCGCATCGACAACCGGCTGACCAGCGCCGGAGCGGCGCACGAGAGGAGCAGTTCCGGCCATGGCCGAGGAAGACAAGCTGCGCGACTACCTCAAACGGCTCACCGTCGACCTGCGCCGCACCACGCGCAGGCTGCGCGAGGTGGAGGAGCAGCGCCGGGAGCCGGTCGCGGTCGTCGGCATGGCCTGCCGGCTGCCCGGCGGCGTGCGGACCCCCGAGGACCTGTGGGAGCTGCTGCACGACGGCCGGGACGCCATCTCCGCCATGCCCGCTGACCGGGACTGGCACCTGGACGACCACTTCGACCCGGACAGCGGCCGGCCCGGCACCTCGTACGTGCGCGAGGGCGGCTTCCTGGACGACGTCGCCGGTTTCGACGCGGCCTTCTTCGGCATCTCCCCGCGCGAGGCGCTGGCCATGGACCCGCAGCAGCGGCTGCTGCTGGAGCTGACGTGGGAGAGCGTGGAGCGGGCCGGGATCGACGCGCACGCGCTGCGCGGCTCCCGTACCGGCGTGTTCGTGGGCAGCAACCCCACCGAGTACGGCGGCCTCCTCGGTGACGCCGCCGCGCACGTGGGCGGGCACCTCCTCACCGGCACCGTCCTGAGTGTGCTGTCCGGACGGCTCGCGTACACCCTCGGTCTCGAAGGCCCGGCGGTGAGCGTGGACACCGCGTGCTCCACGTCGCTGACCGCGGTGCATCTCGCGGTGCAGGCGTTGCGCCGCGGCGAGTGCACGATGGCGCTGGCCGGCGGGGCGACGGTGTTCTCCACGGTCGGGCCGTTCACCGAGATGAGCCGGCAGGGGGTGCTGGCCGCCGACGGGCGCTGCAAGGCGTTCGGCGCAGGCGCCGACGGCATGGGCATGTCCGAGGGCGGGGGCGTCGTGCTGCTGGAGCCGCTCAGCGCGGCCCGCCGCAACGGCCACCGCGTGCTCGCCGTGATCCGCGGCAGCGCCGTCAACTCCGACGGCTCCTCCAACGGGCTGACGGCGCCGAGCCGGCAGGCGCAGGAGAGGGTGATCCGTGCGGCCCTCGCCGACGCGGGCCTCGGCGCCGCCGACGTCGACGCGATCGAGGCGCACGGCACGGGCACGGAGCTGGGCGACCCGATCGAGGCGCAGGCGCTGCTGGAGGTCTACGGCCGCGGCCGGGCCGCCGCCGGGACACCGCTGTACCTCGGCTCGGTCAAGTCGAACATCGGGCACACCCAGGCCGCCGCGGGAGTGGCCGGGCTGATGAAGCTGGTTCTGGCCCTGGAGCACGGGCAGTTGCCCCGTACGCTGCATGCGGACGAACCCAGCCCGCACGTCGACTGGGACCCGGCGGCGCTCGCGCTGCTGGACGAGGCGCTGCCGTGGCGCGGCGAGGAGCGTACCCGCCGGGCCGCGGTGTCGGCGTTCGGCATCAGCGGCACCAACGCGCACGTGATCGTGGAGCAGCCGCCGGCCGACGAGGAGGAACCGGCGCCGCCGGCACCGTCCGGCGGCCCCGTCCGGCCCTGGCTGGTCTCCGCCGCCACGGCGGACGGGCTGCGCGCGCAGGCGGCCCGCCTGGCCGAGCACGTCCGCGCCCGCCCGGAGCTGGCCGCCGACGCCGTGGGCCACGCGCTGGCGACCTCCCGGGCCGCGCTCGGGCACCGCGCGGTGCTCCTCGGCGCCGACCGCGAGGAGTTGCTCGGGCGGCTCGACGCCCTCGGCCGCGGCGACGCCGCCACCGGGCTGGTCACCGGCGTGCAGCAGACCGGCCGGCTGGCGCTGATGTTCTCCGGGCAGGGCAGCCAGCGACCGGGCATGGGGCGCGAACTGTACGAGGCGTTCCCCGTGTTCGCCGAGGCGCTGGACGAGGTCTGCGCGGCCCTCGACGCGCATCTCGACGTCCCGGTGCGCGAGGTGATGTTCGCCGCGGCGGGCACCGAGCAGGCGGCGCTGCTGGAGCACACCCTCTACACCCAGCCCGCGCTGTTCGCGATGCACACCGCGCTGGCCCGGCTGCTCAGGTCGTGGGGCGTGCGGCCCGACCACCTCATCGGGCACTCCGTGGGCGAGCTGTCGGCCGCGCACGTGGCCGGGGTGTTCCCCCTTGATGTCGCCGCGGACATGGTCGCCACCCGGGCGAAGCTGATGCACTCGCTCCCCGAGGGCACCGGCATGCTCGCCGTGCGGTCCGGTCCCGAGCCGCTCGCCGCGCATCTGGAGCGGCACGCGGGGGTGGAGGTCGCCGCGTACAACTCCCCCGCGGCGACCACGCTCGCCGGACCGCTCGACGTGCTCGACGAGCTGGCGCGGGAACTGGCCGACGCCGGCGTCCGCGCCAGGCGGCTGAAGGTGGCGCACGCCTTCCACACCGCGCACACCGAGCCGGTCCTCGACGCCTTCGCGCGCCATCTGACGGACCTCTTCGACCGCCACGCCCTCGGCGAGGCGGAGGTTCCCGTCCTCTCCAACGTCACCGGTCTGCCCGCGACGGACCGCCGGCACCACGACCCCGCGTACTGGGCCGAGCACATCCGCAACCCCGTCCGCTTCCACCAGGGCGTCACCGACCTCGCCGGCCGGGGCACGACGACGTATCTGGAGCTGGGCCCCGACGCCGGCCTCAGCACCCTCGCGCAGGCGGTGCTCGACGACGGCCCGGCGCGGGCGGGCGGCGAACCCGCCGTGGTCACCTCGGCGCTGCGCCGCGCCCACCCCGAGGTCCCCGCCCTGCTCACTGCGGTCGCGCGGCTGCACGTGCACGGTACGGAGGTGGACTGGCGCCCCCTCCACGCAGAGGGCCGGCCGGTCGAGCTGCCGACGTACGCGTTCCAGCGGCGCCCGTACTGGCTGCGCCAGGCTCGTCCGGCCGCCGACCAGCCGGGCGTACGCGTCACCCGGCATCCGCTGCTGGGCGCGGTGCTGGAGACGGCGGACGCCGAGCGGCCGGGAGCGGTGTTCACCGGCCGGATCAGCGCGCGTACGCCCGGCTGGCTGCCGGACCACGTGCTCGGCGACACCGTGGTGCTCCCGGGCACGGGCGCCGTGGAGATCGCCCTGTGCGCGGCGCGGCACGTCGGCTGCGCCCGCGTCGAGGAGTTGACGCTGCGCAGCCCGGTGGTGCTGCCGGCCGAGGGCACGCTGCAGCTCCAGGTGGCGGTGGACGCCCCGGACATCGACGGCCGCCGTGCTCTCTCCCTGTACGCCCGCCCGGAGGCGGACGAGGACACCGCGGAGTTCGGCTCGGGCGCCCCATGGACGCTGCACGCGACGGGTGTGGTGGCGCCGGACACCGGGGCCGCTCCCGGCTCCTGGGACGGCACCGCCTGGCCGCCGGCGGGTGAACCGGCCGCGGTCGTGGACGACCTGTACGACGGGCTGCACGAGCGCGGGATGAACTTCGGCCCGGCCTTCCGCTCCCTGCGCACGGTGTGGCGCGCAGGCGAGCACCTGTACGCCGACCTGGCGCTGCCCGAGGCGCAGCACGCGGATCTCGACGAGTACGGCATCCACCCCGCGATGCTGGACGCCGCGCTGCACACGGTCGCGCTGCTGGACGAGTCGGGGACGGAGCTGCGGCTGCCGTTCACCTGGTCCGGTGTACGGCTGCTGTCGCGGCCCGGCGCGGCGGCGCTGCGCGCCCGGGTGACGCCCACCGGGCCGGAGACCGTCGCCCTGGACCTCGCCGACGCGGCGGGCACGCCGGTGCTGCGGGTGGACGAGGTGGCGCTGCGGCCGGTACCTGCCGACAGCCTGGCGGCGGTGTCCGCCGACCCCTTGTACGGGGTGGAGTGGCAGCAGCTCGACACGGCGGCGGAGGCCGTGGACGGCGTGGAGTCGTGGGAGACGGAATTCGACGCGTTCGCCGGGAGGCCCGACTCCGCGGAGACCGTTCCCGGGCGGCCCGGCGTGGTCGTCGTACGGTGCCCGGCCGCGGACGGCGGCGGCGACGGCACGGCGGAGAGGGCGCGTACGGTCGTCACCACGGCGCTGGCCGCCGTGCAGCGGTGGCTGTCCGACGACCGCTACGCCGACAGCCGCCTCGCCGTGGTCACCCGCGGCGCGGTCGGCGCGGACAGGGACGGGGACGTACCCGCGCTGGAGCACGCGCCGGTGTGGGGGCTGCTGCGCTCGGCGCAGTCGGAGCACCCGGACCGGATCGTGCTGGTCGACGACGACCCGGCGGAACAGTCGGCGCTCTCCGTCGCGGACGCGGTACGGGTCGCGCTGGCGGCCGGAGAACCGCAGGTGGCGATCCGGGGCGGCGACCTCCTCGCCCCGCGGCTCACCCGGATCGCGCCGGACGGCCCCGCGCTCCTCGACCCCGCAGGCACCGTGCTGGTCACCGGCGCGAGCGGCACGCTCGGCGGGCAGGTCGCCGCGCATCTCGTCAAGGCGCACGGCGTACGCCGCCTGCTCCTCGTCAGCCGCCGGGGGCAGGCTGCTCCCGGCGCGGCCGGGCTGCGCGAAGAACTCACCGGTCTGGGCGCCGAGCTGGCCTTCGCCGCCTGCGACGTCGCCGACGCTGACGCCCTCGCCGAGACGCTGGGCGGGATCCCGTCGGAGCACCCGCTCACCGCCGTGGTGCACGCGGCGGGCGTACTGGACGACGCGACCTTCGGCGAGCTGACGCCCGCCCGGCTCGACACGGTGCTGCGGCCGAAGGCTGACGGCGCCTGGCACCTGCACCGGCTCACCGCGGACCTGCCGCGGGTCGCGTTCGTGCTGTTCTCGTCGTTCGCATCGGTGGTCGGCACCCCCGGCCAGGCCAACTACGCCGCCGCGAACGGCTTCCTGGACGCCCTGGCCCAGCACCGCCGTGCCCGCGGGCTGCCCGCCGTCAGCCTCGCCTGGGGTCTGTGGGAGCAGGGCGGCATGGGCGAGAGCCTGGACCGGGCGAGCCGGGCACGCATCGCCCGCGCCGGCGTACGCGCCATGTCCGCGAGCCGGGCGCTCGGCCTGCTGGACACGGCGCTGCGCAGCCCCGTGGCGCTGGCCGCCCCCGTGGTCCTCGACCGCCCGGCGCTGCGCACGCAGTCCCGCACCGGAACGTTGCCCGCCGTACTCCGCGCGCAGGCCCCCGCTCCCGGCCCCGCCGAGAACACCACCGCCGCCGGAGCCCCGGCCGCCGCCGATCCGCTCTCGGGGCTCGCCGCACTCGGCCGCGCCGAGCAGGACCGCACGCTGCTGGCGCTCGTACGGCGCACCGCCGCGCTCGCGCTCGGCCTGCCCGAGGGCGAGTCGGTGAGCCCCGGACAGAGCTTCCGCGACCTCGGCTTCGACTCGCTCACCGCGGTCGAGATGCGCAACCAGCTCAGCGCCGCCACCGGTCGCAGGCTGCCCGCCACCGCGGTCTTCGATCACCCCACGCCGCAGGCGCTCGCCGACCACCTGCGCGCGGAGCTGCTGGAGTCCGCCGAAGCCGCCACCCCGGCCGTACCGACGGCCGCCGCCCACGCGGCCGACGACGACCCGATCGCCGTCGTCGCCATGTCCTGCCGCTACCCCGGCGGCGTGGACTCCCCCGCGGACCTGTGGAATCTGCTCAGCCGGGGTGGCGAGGGCACCGGGACCTTCCCGGAGAACCGCGGCTGGGACATCGACGCGATCTTCGACCCGAGCGGGGAGCGCCCGGGCACCACGTACACCCGCTCGGGCTCCTTCCTCCACGAGGCGGACCAGTTCGACGCCGAGTTCTTCGGGATCTCGCCGCGCGAGGCGGCCTCGATGGACCCGCAGCAGCGGCTGCTGCTGGAGCTGTGCTGGGAGGCTGTCGAGAGCGCCGGCATCCCCGCCGACCGGCTGCGGGGCTCCTCGACGGGTGTCTTCGCGGGAATCATGTACAGCGACTACGGCGGCCGGCTGCTGCTGCGTACCCCGGCGGAGTACGAGGGGTACGTGGGCAACGGCAGCGCGCCGAGCGTGGCGTCGGGACGGATCGCGTTCACCTTCGGCTTCGAGGGGCCCGCGCTGACCGTCGACACGGCATGCTCGTCGTCGCTGGTCGCGGTGCACCTCGCGGCGCAGTCCCTGCGCAACGGCGAGTGCACGCTGGCGCTGGCGGGCGGCGCGACGGTGATGTCGACGCCGGCGGTGTTCGTGGAGTTCTCCCGGCAGCGCGGCCTCGCCCCCGACGGCCGCTGCAAGTCCTTCTCGGATGCCGCCGACGGCACGGGCTGGGGCGAGGGCGCCGGTGTGCTGCTGCTGGAGCGGCTGTCGGACGCCGAGCGCAACGGGCACCAGGTACTCGCGGTCCTCCGCGGCTCCGCCGTCAACCAGGACGGTGCCTCCAACGGCCTCACCGCGCCCAACGGCCCCGCCCAGCAGCGCGTCATCCGGCAGGCCCTGGCCAACGCCCGGCTGACCGGCGCCGAGGTGGACGCCGTCGAGGCGCACGGCACCGGCACGACGCTCGGCGACCCGATCGAGGCACAGGCGCTGCTGGCGACGTACGGGCGCGAGCACTCGGCCGATCGGCCGCTGTGGCTGGGCTCCGTGAAGTCCAACCTGGGGCACACGCAGGCCGCCGCAGGTGTCGCCGGAATCATCAAGATGATCCAGGCCATGCGGCACGAGGTGCTGCCGCGCACGTTGCACGTCGACAAGCCGTCGCAGCACGTCGAGTGGGATGCGGGCGTCGTCTCGCTGCTGACCGAGCAGCGGGCGTGGCCGCGCGCCGGGGCCGACCGGCCGCGGCGGGCGGGCGTGTCCGCGTTCGGGATCAGCGGCACGAACGCGCACGTCATCCTGGAGGAGGCGCCGGCCGTCGCGCCGGAGGCGCCGGACGAGACGCCACGGTCACCCGGCGCCGTACTGCCCTGGCTCGTCTCCGGCGCCACCCCGGAGGGCCTGAGCGCCCAGGCAGCCCGGCTGGCCGAGCGGGTCCAGGAGCGGCCGGAGCTGAGCGCGCCCGACCTGGCGTGGTCGCTGGCCTCCCGCCGTACCGCCCTGCCGTACCGCGCCACCGTCCTCGGCCGCGACCGTACGGAACTCCTCGACGGCCTGCGCGGGCTCGCCCGGAACCGGACCACCCCCGGCGTGATCCGTACCCGAAGCGAGCAGAAGCCCGGCGGCCTGGTGTTCATGTACTCCGGCCAGGGCAGCCAGCGCCCCGGCATGGGCCGCGAACTGTACGGCGTGCTGCCCGAGTTCACCGAGGCGCTCGACGAGGTGTGCGCGGCGCTCGACGCACACCTCGACCTTCCCGTTCGCGACGTGATGTTCGCCGACGCGGCCGGCGACGGGTCCGCGCTGCTCGACCAGACCCTCTACACCCAGACCGGTCTCTTCGCCCTGCACACGGCGCTGACCCGCCAGCTCCAGGCGTGGGGACTGCGGCCCGACCACCTGATCGGCCACTCCATCGGCGAGGTGACCGCCGCGCACGTCGCCGGCGTGCTCTCCCTCGCCGACGCGGCCCGGCTCGTCACGGCCCGCGCGCGGCTGATGAACGAACTCCCCCACGGCACGGGCGGCATGCTCGCCGTCCAGGCCGGGCCGGAGTCGCTGGCCGAGCACGTGGAGCGGCACGCGCGGGCGGAGATCGCCGCGTACAACTCCCCCGTGGCGACGGTGCTCGCCGGGCCGGCGGAAGCACTGGCCGCGCTCGCCGCGGAGCTGGGCGAGGCCGGGGTCCGCACCCGCGGGCTGAAGGTGAGCCACGCCTTCCACTCCGCGCAGATGGACCCCGTCCTGGCCGAGTTCACGAGCGCCGCGGCCCAGCTCACGTACGGTGTGCCCGCCCTCCCGGTGGTGTCGAACCTCACCGGCACGACGGCCACGGCCGGTGAGCTGTCCGATGCCGCCTACTGGGCCGAGCACATCCGCCGTCCGGTCCGCTTCCACCAGGGCATCGACCACCTCGTCGGCGAAGGCGCCACCGCCTTCCTGGAGATCGGGCCCGGCGCCACCCTGACCACGCTCACCCGGGCGATCCTGCCGAACGACGAGGACGCGGCGGTGATCCCGGCGCTCCGCCCGGCCCGCAGGGCTGCGGCCGACGACGCGCCGGCGACCCCGCCCGACGAGCCCACCGCGCTCCTGCACGCCATGGGGGAACTGCACGCGCACGGCACCGGCCCGCGGTGGACGGACGTGCTGCCGCAGGGACGCCCGGTCGAGCTGCCCACGTACGCCTTCCAGCGCAGCCGTTACTGGATCGACCCGGTGGAGCCCGCCGCAGCGGAGCGGGCGCAGTCCGGCCTGCACTACCGGCCGTCCTGGGCGCGCCTGCCGCGGGGCGGCGGCGCGGCGCTCGACGGCACCTGGCTGCTCGCGGTGCCGGCCGGCGGACAGGCCGGCGAGTGGCCGGACTTCTGCGCCACGGCGCTCCAGGATGCCGGGGCGCAGGTCGCCACCGTGGAGATCGCCGCGGACCCGGAACGCGCAACGCTCGCCGAGCAGCTCGCCCGGCGGACGGAGACGGCCGGCCGGCCCCGGGGGATCCTGTCGTTGCTGGCCGTACGCGCCGACGCCACCGGCACGGACCCGGCCGCCGACGAGGTACCCGAGGAGCTGACCGCGACCGCCGTCCTCACCCAGGCGCTCGGCGACGCCGGCGTGACCGCTCCCCTGTGGGCGGCCACCCGCCAGGCCGTGTCCGTGGGCGACGAGGACCCGCTCCGGAACCCGGACTCCGCCCTGGTGTGGGGCTTCGGCAGGGCGGCGGCGCTCGAAGCGCCCGCGCGCTGGGGCGGGCTGATCGACCTTCCGGGCACGCCCGCCGACCTCGGCGCGCGCGGGCGCGCGGAGCTGGCGCGGCTGCTCGGCGGCTCGCCGGACGGCTCCGGCGCGCCGGTGGAGGACCAGATCGCGCTACGGGCCGACGGGCCGCGGGCGCGGCGGCTCAGGCGTACGACGCCCGCCCGCAAGGCGGACGCCGAGTGGCCGCCCCGCGGTACCGTCCTGATCACCGGCGGCACCGGCGGCCTCGGTGCGCACGCCGCCCGCTGGCTGGCCGCGAACGGAGCCGAGCACCTGCTCCTCGTCAGCCGCCGCGGACCCGCCGCCCCCGGCGCGGAGGAGCTGCGCGCCGAGCTGACGTCGGCCGGCGCCGCCGTGACGATCGCCGCCTGCGACGTCACCGACCGGGCGGCCCTCGCCGCGCTGCTCGCCGGCGTACCCGGGGAGACCCCGCTCACCGCCGTGCTGCACGCGGCAGGTGTCAGCGTGGACCGCAGGCTGGAGGACCTGGACGCCAAGCACTTCGCCGAGGTGCTCGGTCCCAAGTCCCTCGCCGCCCGCCATCTGCACGAGCTGACCCAGGACGCGGACGGCCGCAGCCGGCTCAGCGCCTTCGTGCTCTTCTCGTCGACCGCCGGCGTATGGGGCAGTGGTGCCCAGGGCGCGTACGCCGCCGGCAACGCCTACCTCGACGCGCTCGCCGAACACCGCCGCGCACGCGGCCTCCCGGCCGCCGCGGTGGCCTGGGGCGCGTGGAGCGGCGAGGGCATGGCCGGCGACGGGGAGAACTCCCGCCGCCTGCTGCGCCGCGGCATCCGCGGCCTCGACCCGGCTGCCGCGGTGGAGGCCCTGGCCGAGGCCGTACGGGCGGACGAGGCGCCCACGACGATCGCCGACATCGACTGGTCGACGTTCGCCGTCGCGTTCACGTCGCGCCGGCACAGCCCGCTGCTGGGCGAACTGCCGGAGGCGCGCGCGGTCACGGGGGCGGCCACAGGGGCGCGGGAGGCGGACGAGCCGGAGACCGAGGGTGCCGACGCCGCCGCACGGCTGCGGTCGCTGCTGGCAGGCCGCACGCCCGAGGAGCAGCAGCGCGAGCTGCTGGACCTGGTGCGTGCGGAGGTCGCGGGCGTACTCGGGCACGCGTCGGCCGACAGCGTACGGCCCGGAAAGCCCTTCAACGATCTGGGGTTCGACTCCCTCACCGCCGTCGAACTGCGCAACCGCGTCAACACCCGGACCGGGCTGCGGCTGCCGACGACCGTCGTCTTCGACCACCCGTCGCCGGACGCCCTCGCCGCGTGCCTGCGCGAGGAACTGGGCGGCCCCGACGCCGACGGCCAGTCGTTCCTCGCCGACCTGGCCCGGCTCGACGGGGAGCTGAGCGGCGCGGCACTGGCGGACGAGGAGGTGCGGCGGCGGGCCGGGGAGCGGCTGCGGGCGATGCTCCAGCGGCTCGACGGACCGGCGCCGGCCCCGTCGTACGGGGCGGGCGACGGCCACGCGGCAGGCGACGCCCCGGACGGCGGCGGCGCCGACGGCGAGGCGAACAGCGACCTGGAGTCGGCCTCCGTCGACGACCTTCTCGACATCATCCAGACGGAGTTCGGCAAGTCATGACGCCCGCCGCCCGTACCTCCCCGCCCGTGAACGCCCCCGCACACCCCCTCCCGCCCATGAACCACCCGGTACCTCTCCGCGCCTCGACAAGGAGCTTGCGCTGATGAAGAACGAGCAGAAGCTTCTGGACAACCTGAAGTGGGTGACCGCGGAGCTCCGCCAGGCCCGCCGGCGCCTCGACGAGGCCGAGTCGAAGTCCTCGGAGCCCATCGCCGTCGTGTCCATGGCCTGCCGCTACCCCGGCGGGGTGGCCTCGCCCGAGGACCTGTGGCGGATGGTGGCCGAGGGCCGCGACGGGCTCGTGGAACTCCCGGGTGACCGCGGCTGGCCCGAGGACCTCTACGACCCGGACCCGGCGGCGGGCGGCAAGAGTTACACGCGGATGGGTGCCTTCCTGCAGGGGGCAGAGCAGTTCGACGCGGAGCTGTTCGGCATCTCGCCGCGCGAGGCGCTGGCGATGGACCCCCAGCAGCGGCTGCTGCTGGAGACGGCGTGGGAGGCGTTCGAGCGGGCGGGCATGGACCCGGCCGGGGTGAAGGGCAACCGGACCGGCGTCTTCGCGGGGCTCAACTCCCAGGACTACCTGCTGCGCCTGTACCGCGCCACGGGCGACCTGGAGGGTTACGCGGCGACCGGCAGCGCGGGCAGCGTGGCGTCCGGCCGGGTGGCGTACACCTTCGGGCTGGAAGGCCCGGCGGTGACGGTGGACACGGCGTGCTCGTCGTCCCTCGTCGCGCTCCACCTGGCGATTCAGGCTCTGCGCAACGGCGAGTGCGACAGCGCGCTGGCGGGTGGCGCCACCGTCATGTCCAGCCCGTCGGCCTTCACGGTCTTCTCCCGCCAGCGCGGTCTGGCCGCGGACGGCCGCTGCAAGGCGTTCGCCGAGGCGGCGGACGGCACGGGCTGGGGCGAGGGCGTCGGCCTGGTGCTCCTGGAGCGGCTGTCGGACGCACAGCGCAACGGGCACCAGGTGCTCGCGGTGGTGCGAGGTTCGGCGATCAACCAGGACGGCGCGTCGAACGGACTCACGGCACCGAACGGCCCGTCCCAGCGCCGGGTCATCGAGCAGGCCCTCGCCAACGCCAAGCTGAGCGCGGGCCAGGTCGACGTGGTCGAGGCGCACGGTACGGGGACGACGCTGGGCGACCCGATCGAGGCGCAGGCGCTGCTCGCCACGTACGGGCGCGAGCACTCGGCCGATCGGCCGCTCTGGCTGGGCTCGGTGAAGTCGAATGTCGGGCACACGCAGGCCGCGGCCGGTGTGGCGGGCGTGATCAAGATGGTCGAGGCCATGCGGCACGGTGTGTTGCCGCCCACCCTCCACGTGGACCGGCCGACCAGTCACGTGGAGTGGGACACCGGCCACGTCGCGCTGCTGACGGAGACGCGGGAGTGGCCGGAGACGGGCCAGCCGCGGCGGGCGGCGGTGTCGTCGTT
>NZ_AXVU01000065.1:0-18187 GCF_000482585.1 Streptomyces sp. CNQ329
TACGGCGGCGCCGGGGGCGGGCGGTCGCCGGGCGGGCCGGTGTCGGGGTGTCGGTGTCGGGGTGGGGCGGTGTCGTGGGGGCTCCCCCCGGGCCACCCCGCTTGTTGATTGTCGGGCCTGCGTCCGGCGTCAAGGGCGCCCCCTCCGCTTCGCTGCGGGGGCGTCGCTGCGCGATGGGGCTTCGCCCCACCCTTGACTCCGGACTCCGGCCCGTGAACGACCGGCAGCTAAGGGTGGCCCAGGGGGAGCGGGCACCCTCCGGCAGGGCTACGGATGCAGACCCCGGCGGACGGGGGCGGACACCGGGGCCGGGCCCGCCCCGCTCGCCGATGTGCCCGGCGGGCGGGGTCCAGCCCTCGACGGCCCCGCCTCCTCGCGGATGCGCCCAGTCGCGCGGCGCCACGCCCCGGCGCCGGGCCCCGGCCTGACGGCGAATACCGGCGGAGGGCCGGGCGCTGAGACGCCGGTGGCCGCGGGCTGCCCGGAGAGCCGGGGATCCGCCGGAGCGGGTCCGGCAGCCCGAACGCGGGCGGGGCACGGCACCGGGGCGGCGGCCTCGGGCCCGCAGGGCCCGGGGGCTGTGGGCGGGCCACGAGGGCCGGGAGACGTCCAGGCAGATAACCGATGCACGCGGATGCGCGAAAGTCGAGGCCAGTGGGCGAATCGCCCTATTTCGCGGAGGGTGTTACCGCGGGTTCGGCGCCTTCGCGTGCGCCCGGGTCCCCGTGAAGGGTGACCTGCACCCCTGGCCCGGGCGTGCGCACGCCGATGCGCGAAAGTCGAGGAAGGTGGGCGATTTGTACCGCTTCCTGGCGGGGGTTACCGGCGGTTTCGCCCGCCTACGTGCACCCGCACGGGCGTTGCGCGCATAGGGCGTCGGGCCTCGGGACGGTCCCGGCGGGATGCGAAGGCCCTACCGCCGATCACTCCCGCCCCTCGCCGGCCATCCCCGAAACCGGGGACCGCGCGACGGCCGCCGGCTTTCGAGGGGGCCCAACGCTCCCACTCCACGTCGCGGCGGCCACGTACGACTACGCCTACCCCGCCCCCCCGGAGGACCCGGCCGACCCACCGCTCCCGCCCGGCCTCGGCGCGCCTCCCCACGACACCGCACCCGCCCAACGAGCGAACGGGCCCGGCGCCGAAGCCTGACCACCGGCGGGTCACCACGGCGCAGGGCCTGAGTCGGTCCCGGCCCGCGCGACAACCGGCGGCCTGCCGGCGCCGAGGGCGGAAAGACACGGGGTGCCTTCCGCCCCCGGCTCGTTCGGTCAGCGGGTGTAGCGGCGGCGTTTCGCGGTGGTGCTCCAGCCCTGGCGGGGTGGGCGGGTGGGGCCGGTGGGCTGGTCGGTGGGGCGGCGGATGAGCGTGACGCCCTCGTGGTCCTCGGGCAGCCACCGGTGGTCGCGGGTCTCGAAGGTGTAGCCCTGCTCGGTGTCGGTGGTGTATGTCAGCAGGGCGCGGCCGTCGTGCGCGTGCTCTTCCACCGCTGCCCAGAGCGCGCTGCGGATACGGGCCGAAGGGCTGCCGACGAAGACGCCGGGGGAGACTTCGAGCAGCCAGCGGGTGAGGAAGCCCCGCAGTCCGACGGGGCAGTTGGAGAGGACGATCACGGTCACCAGATCAGCCCCTCGCCGAGGTTGCGGCCGGACTCCACTTCTTCGCCGCGGTCGGTCTGGAGCGTGACCCTGTCGCGCTGCGGGGCGTGGACCTCCTCGGCGGAGTCAACCGTCGTCCCGGGGGTGAGCAGTTGCTTCACGTCGTGGACGCAGCGCTCCAGCAGTCGGCCGGCGTGCACGCGGTCGCGTAGCGCTCGCCGCACCCGGGGGCCGATGTCCTCTTCGCTCTCCGCGGCGACGTCGAAGGCGACCGGGATGCCGATCTCCGTCTTGTAGAGGTCCGCGATGTCCAGGGCGAAGGACAGCTCATGGCCGGAGTGGACGAAGCCCAGCCCGGGGATGCAGCCCAGTGCTGCGACCACGCTCTGTGCGATGCCGTACATGCACTGCCCGGCGGCGGTGACGGCCTGGTTCGGGGCGTCGCCGGACGTGAAGTCGCCCTGGACGTAGCGGCGTCCACGCCAGCGGATGCCGGTGCGGGCCGCCTCGGCCCGGTAGCACGCTTTGACGCGATCGCCTTCCTTGCCGAGCAGCTCGCGGCGGCTGCGGCCGGCCGGGTCGTCGTCGGGGAAGCGGAGCGCGTACATCGAGCGGGCGACCTCCAGCCGCGTCCGCGGGTTGGCCCACAGCCGTGCCTGGGCCTCGGCCAGCGCCGCGGAGCGGGAGAGTGCCCGGCCGCCGGCGTAGTAGCGCACGCCGTGTTCTCCGACCCACACGATGCCGACGCCGCTCTCGCCCAGCAGCCGGACCGCCTGTTGGGAGATCTTCGTGCCCGGTCCGAGCAGCAGCGTGCCGATGGTCGCGGACGGGAGGTGGCGTACGCCGTCGCCGTCGGCGGCGGTGATCGCGTTGTCGGCACAGTGGATGACGGCGCGCTCCAGGTAGACGAAGGACAACCGGTCGCCGATCCGGGTGAGTTCGCGTGGTGAGGAAGCGCCGCGCCTGCTGACGGTGGTCATCGGCTACTCCTGCGCTGCCAGGGTGAGCAGTCCGCAGCCGTACGCTTTGGCCCTGCCGATGCCCTGGGTGAGGGCGTTCCGCAGGGCTGCCGGGTCGGTGACCTCGAGTCGGCCGCTGAAGACGGTGGTGACCAGGGTGACCGGGCCGCTGCGGGAGCCGTTTCCTTTCCGGCGCGGGTCAGGCGCCGGGTCGCCGGGGTGTTTGCGGAAGGAGAGGTCGCGGCGGCCGTGGACGACCACGGCGTACCGGTCCAGCGGATCCTCAGCGTCCGGCGCCACCCCACGGAGCAGCTCGAATCCGTGCCTCTCCTGCTGCTTCAGCAGCCAGCCGAGCTGGTGGCGCGGGGAGACATGCGCTGTACGTTTGGTCGGCTCCCCGTCCTTGCGGCGGATGCTGTGCACCGGGTTGGCGGTGAGCCGGAATGACCAGCGGTCGCCCTTGGCCAGGCGCCGTAGGAACGGCTGATAGTGCCGGGTCTCCCAGCCGGGGGCACCGGGCTCGGCCAGCGCGGGCGAGCCGGCCTGCTCCACCAGGCACGTGAGGTCGGGACGGTCGGGGCTGACGAGGTAGACCTGCACGTCGGTACGGTCGGTGTGATCCAGGCGCCAGAGGATCCGGGGCCGGGCCTCAGGGGCGGCGGGCAGGCCGGGGAAGCCGGCGAGCAGCGCCGCGTGCAGGCGCTGGGGTGAGGACAGCAGGTAGCGGGCTCCGGCGCGCGCGGTGTTGATGCGGAAGCGCGTGAGGTACATCAGTCGCTCTCCAGCAGTGCCATCGGGTCGTGCTCCGGGGCCTCGACCGGCCGTGCTACGGCTCCGCGCCGCACCGACCGGCGGGCGTACCGGCGGTGGCGCGGATCGAAGCTGAGCGGCTGGTCGGCCACGATGTCGCCGGGTGGGTCACCGGGTGCGGAGTCCAGCAGCACGGGAAGCCGGTCCGGGGCGGCAGGGGCGGTCTGCTGCCGATACCAGGGCGAGGCGAGCCACGGATGCTCCAGCAACGCCGTCTCCAGACCCGCGTCGTGCCGGACGCCCAGATCGAGCCGCCGCGCGGGCGGGCAGGCGCGGCGGCCGAGGAACGGCAGGAAGTGCGGCGCACGCACCGCGGCATGCAGCTCCTCGATCAGGGCCCGGTCACCTTCGACCGCGGCCAGGAACACCGCATCGGCAAGGTAGAAACGCTCGGTGACCGGCATCGCCTTGCCGCTCACCTGATGGTGCGCGGTGTGGAAGTCCCGCACGCGTGTACCGGGTTGATCGACGCGTACACCGAAGCGCAGCGTGCCGAGATCCGACAGGTCGGCGGTGCGGGGGCGGCCCTGGGCGGCGGCGAGCAGCCCGAGCACCCCGCTCTTGGTCGGCGCCGATTCCGTGGAGCGCCGCGAGAAGCGCGAGGCGGCGCCCCAGGACTGGAGCGGGCCGGCGAGCTGGAGCAGCAGCACACTCACTGCCTGCCGCCCTGTCGCTCAGCGACCGCCGCGCCGACGCTCGCGACCAGCTCGTCCATGGTGACCCGGGTGCCGGCCTCCGCGAGCTTGGCGGTGTTGCGACCGGCGAGGACCACCCAGGTCGCCAGGGCCTCTTCGCTGAACTCCCGCTCCACGTCGGCGATCTGTTCGGCCAGGCGCTCGCTGGCCTGCCGGACGTGGCCGCTGCCCGACTCGGCCATCGTCGGCTCCTCGAACGCCCCCACGAAGTTGACCGGCCGGCTCTCGCGCAGCTTGACCACCACGGCGTCCGGCGGGGTGTGGTGGGCGAAGGTGTTGATCTTGCCGGTGGGCAAGGAGGAGACGAAGCCGCGGACGAACGCTTCGACCGCGCGGCACACCGGCGTGGCCCGGTCGGCGTCCTCGGCCACACCTTGGCCGAGGTTGTCGGCGAGCCGGTCGACGTCCAGGGCGGCGTAGCGGTACAGCGTCGCGGAGTTGAACTCCACGGTGCCGATCATGCCGGCACCGGTCTCGTCCGCCTCGTTCTCGTCGTCCACCGCCGTGTAGTAGTCCGACTCGTTCTCCACCGCGTGGACACTGAGGGCGTGCGCAACCTGGGCGGCGGCGTCCACGTTGATGTCGGCTCCGTCGGCGACCATCCGGCCGAAGAGGGCGATGTCGACGGAGTGGCGGGTGTCGGCGGTCTCCCTGGCGCGCTCCCTGTTCTTCTTGACCTTGAGGAACCCGCCGATGTCCGGGCGGCCCTCGATCGCCAACTCTGCCAGCCCGCGTCGCTGCTGGGCGCTGAGGAACATCAGGTACTTGGACTCGGGCGGCAGCGGCTTCGCCTCCTCGGTGGCCGCGGCAGCCTTGGGGGAGTTCTTGTTCTTCCCGGACTTCTTGCGCTCGGGGACCTCAAGGCCGGCGCCGGTACCCGCCTCCACCACGGCCCTGGCCAGCTCCCATGACTCCTCGGGGGTGACCTCCGGCCGAAGATCCCGGATCGTCTCACCGATCAGCTCGGCGACCTTCTTCGTGCGCACGCCCAGCTCGGCCGGGTCCAGCAGTTGCTTGAACGCCGTACGGGTGGCGCGCTTCCACGCCTGGCTGGACACCCGCGCACGGCGTACTCCGCCGTAGACGGCGGACTTGGGCGTGCCGGTGTCGTCGCGGTTCAGGTTGCTCGGCGGGACCGTCTGGAGAACGTGGATGTCGACGATCGTACGGCTCACGGGTGTTCCTCACTGTCATGCCCGGTGGCGGGTGAACCGCCGTCGTTGGTGGGATGCTCGTCCTCGGTGTCCTTGGGCGGACGCCAGGCGTGGAACTCACGGCCCCATTCCTGGCGGGCCCGCAGACGCCGGGCGGGATCGAGGACCTTCTCGATCTGATCGGCGAGCCGGGCGTAGTCCAGAGGCTTGCCCGCGCGGCGCAGCAGCAGGACCAACTCCCGCAGTCGGTACGCCAGCACGTTCGCCGACGTGGCCCCGGTGACCCGGACGAAACGACGGCGCAGTGTCTCGTCGATCTTGCCCTCCGGCATCAGCGCGCGAACGGCGCCGCCGAACCGCCGGCCGGGGACGTGCATGGGGTCGGTACGCCTGGACTGCTGGTGCAGCGCGTACAAGGTGACCGCCAGGTGAACGGCGGCAGGTCCGTGTCTGCAGCCCCGCACCCGGCCCTCGGGAGTGTAGAGCGCTTCCATGTCGATCAGACCGAACAGCTCCGGGACCTCCTCCGGCGCCTTCCCCGCACCACGCCGGAGCTGGGCGAGCCGGGCAACGGCCCATGCCTCATCGTTCCACACGTAGCCGCGCTGGATCGGCTCCAGGCACTCCCGTACCGTACGGCCGGCGGGCCCCGGTTCGTACACGTCCCACCGCACGGCGGTGGGCGTCGGGCCGCTGGTGGTCATGGCGTGGGCTCCTCTGGTGGGCTCGGTGACGGGGGGTCGCCGGCAGGGCCGGGTGGGGGGCCGTCGTCCTCCGGCGCCAGGACGCGCTTGCGCAGTTCCCTGTCGAATGCGTGTTCCACGCTCGCGGTGTTCAGCCAGTACGTGCCGCCCTTCGCGGTCGGCAGCACGCGGCCTTCCCAGGCGGCCTCGCCGGCGGACTCGGCCAGTTCCGAGCCGAGCGCCCGTACGCGGTCGTGCGCGGTGCGGCGCCAGCTCTCCAGCCGCTCTTCGGTATCCGCGCCGGACGTGAGCGTCGCCAGCCACCGGAGGAAGTGGCCTTCCAGCTCGCCGAAGCCACGATCGCGGGCCTCCGCCCGCGGCGTCCCCTGCTCGGCGCCCGCGGCCTCGGCGAGACCTGCGGCGAGGTTGCCCAGGAGCCAGACCGCGGTCTCGGCGAGTTGTACGGCCTGTACCGCCGTGTCCCGCAGCTCGCTACTCTGCTGCGAGAGTAGTGCGACGGAGAGGCTCAGGCTGTCGTCCACCACGTCGGTGATGACGGACTGCTGGGTGCCGTACTCGCAGCCCAGCGTCCGCACCCTGAGCAGGTGGTCCCGGTCCAGCACGGCGCTCTCTTCCGCCATGCGGCCCAGCCACTCCAGTACGCGAGGCGTGAGTCCCGGTGCCGCGCCCCGGCCGGCGGCGCTCTGCGCCGCTTCGGGCGGATAGCCGGTGATCAGCGAGGCAAGACCCCGCCAGGCGGCGCGGGCCGGGTCATGGGTGCGCGGGAGGTAGACCGGGCTGGTCCGCAGCTTCTTCTCCTGCTGCGCGCTGCGCCGCCAGCCGGTCATCGGCTCGCAGCCGTGCATGTCCCGGTAGGGAAGCGGGTCCCCGTAGGCGAGCACCACGCCGTACGCTTCACGGCCGTCATGGTGCAGCCGCACCCGCCTGGCCGGCCAGGTGTACAGGCCGCGCGGCCCGTGCGGCCCGGCTTCCGGCTCGGGCAGCGGAGCTGCCCCGGGCGGCTGCGGAAGGCGCCAGACGGGCAGGTCCTCGTCATCGTGCCGCAGCAGGTCGTCGTCCTCGCGGGGGATCAGGTTCAGCAGAAGCGTCTCGCGCAGGGTGGCACCCTCCGCGAGGATGCCGCCGAGCATTCCGACCGAACCGACTCCCCGCGGATAGACCTTGCCCGCTTTGAGCCGCGGGTCCCCCACGGCACCGGTCTTGATGCCGGAGACGTCCCAGGCATGCGCGTGCACCACCCAGCGGGCCGCCTCGGCGAAGGACAGCCGCTGTGCCCCGTGCGCCCGCATGGTGAGGAAGCGGTCGTTGTTGGGGACGTCCGCGACGATCCGGTCCAGGGAGAAGACCTCGTCCTTTGCTGTTCGCAGGCCCGCCGTCTGGAAGAAGGGGCGCTTCGGGTGAAGCAGGTCGAACCGCTCCCGATGCTCTGACAGGTAAGCCACAACCTGCTCTGCCGGGAAGCCCTCCGGACCTGCCTGCCACAGCTCCGCCCACGCGTCCCGTGTCGGAGGCCCGCCGTCCAGTGCGTCGTACAGCACCGCCAGCAGCAGCCGGACCAGCGCGAACTCCTGGGTGGGCAGGTCGCCCGGAATCCGCCGGATGTCCTCGGCTCGCTCGAACACCTCGGCCAGAGACAGGTTCGCCTCCGTGCCGTCGCGCAGCAGCGCCGGCAGCCACGGCTGTGCGGTCAGGTCGAAGGAGGGCACCGCCTGGGCCTCACGAACCGGTTCCTGGGAGTCAGGGGGCACGGGTCACCTCAAGACCGTCATCGGGCGAGTAGCGCAGTGTGAAGCCTGCCAGAGAGCACTGACACTCCTCGTCCAGCGCCAGGAGCAGCTCCCCCGCCAGCCAGTGACAGTCGCGTCCCTGCCACGCCTCGATGTAGAGCTCTTCCAGTTCTGCCACCGCACGGTCCGCGGTGGCATGGCTGAAGTGGCGCGGCAGCCGCAGTGCACTGGCCGCAACCACCTGTGCGCAGGTCGGGTCCGGTGGGGCGTCGGTGGGCAGCTCCAGCCCGCCGCGGCGCCGCCCGCGTTCGTCCGGAGGCAGTTGCGGGAGAGTGCGCAACATACCGTCGGCGGTGCGCTGGACGACGAGTACCTCCAGGCTGTCCTCGGCATCCCGCACCTGCTGGCGCCCGGCCGGGCTGTCATCCGCGTCGCCTACACCGGCGTCGATCCATCCCAGCAGGGACCGCCCCGGTGTCTTGGGAGAGGCGAGCCGGAACGTCCTGGCCTTCCTCTTCTGCTGGACCCGCCGTGTCTCGTCGGACTTCTCCGCTGCTGCCAGGGCGTCTTGCCACCCCGCCGGGCCCAGGAGGGCGGCGCCGTACGCGTCCTGCACCAACGGGGAGATATCCGCCGGCAGCCTCACCGGCCGTCCTCCGTCTGCCAGGTGTGGCCGGAGTACAGCCGCGGCGCGCAGCAGGGGCCATGCCCCGTACACTGCCGCCGATCCGCGGACGGGCACGGGAGGCGACCCGTCCGGGGCCGTCCACCAACCGCCCCCGCCATCCGGCTCGACGCCCGTAACAAGGCATCGGGCGGTCCGTAGCCGCGGCGGACGCTCACGCTTGTGGCGGTGCAGACGGCCCATCCGCTGCAGGACGAGATCCACCGGGGCCAGGTCGGTGACCAGGAGGTCGAAGTCCACGTCCAGGGACTGCTCGGCGACCTGACTGGCCACCACGATGTGCGCGGTCTTCGGCCGCCGTCCAGAACAGGTCTCCGGTGGCCCGAAGCGCTCGCGAAGATCGGCGTCCTTGGCGGCACGGTCCAGGTCCACGAAGCGCGCGTGAGCCACCGTCACCGCCTCCGTGCCGAAGCGCGCGCGCAGGACTGCCGCGGTCTCCCGCACCCGGTCCACCGTGTTGCGGACGACCAAAGCGCAACCGCCACCGTCGAGTTCATCTGCCAGACGTCCGGCGAGGAACTCCGGGTCGTCCGGCAACGCCTCGACTTTCACCTGCGTGACGCGTCCAGAGGTCGCCGGCGCGCGTTCAACCGCCCGGCCGCCTGCCGAGACGGCGGTGAGCAGCGGGTACACGTGCGCGGCCCCGTCCGGCCGCAGGGTCTCCTGGTACGCCTGCGCGCCGGCGTACGCGCGGGCCAGCTCCCGGCGGCGCCCCGCGGGGAGCGTCGCCGAGAGCACCACGACCGGCACCCTGTAGGCGCCCAGCCAGGTCAGTACTCCGTCCAGATAGGTACCCATGTAGGCGTCGTACGCGTGCGCCTCATCGATCACGACCACCTTTCCGGCCAGCGCAAGGTGACGCAGGGCGAGATGGCGGGACTTCAGCGCCCCGAAGAGAAGTTGGTCGATCGTTCCGGCGACGAAAGAGGAGAGCATCCCCTTCTTCCGGCCGCGCAGCCACTGGTGTGCCACCAGTTCCGCGGCGTGCACGACGCGTCCGTCGACGCGATGCGATCCCTTCGTCCGCGGGTCGTCCGTCTCCACGGCCAACGGGCGGGAGGGAGCGCCCATCAGCGAGGTGTAGTGCGGATTGAGCGCGGACTTCGCATGGGCCAGGAACACCGAGTGCGCGCCACGCTCCCGGTCTTCATCCGGCAGCCGGGCCAACCAGTCCCGGAGCCGGGGGAACATCGCGTCACCCGTCGCCCTCGTCGGCAGAGCGAAGAAGCACCCGCCCGCGCCCGATCGCGCGGCGAACACCTCCGCCACCGCCAGCGCCGCCTCCGTCTTCCCCTCACCCATCGGGGCCTCGACGATCAGCAGTCCCGGCTCGGGCATGTCGCGAGCCAGCTCCACCGCCGCGGCCTGCACCGGACGCACCTGCGCGCCGGAGGGGAGGGCGAACCGGGTGCCATAGTGGTCGTCAGATTCTGTCGGCGGGACCACCGCACGCCAGGGAGCGGGTAGTTCGAGCCCGCGCCAGGCCGCATCGATCCGCTCGACGGAGGTCTGCTCTTGCGCGTCGGGGAAGTAGGGGAAGAGATCGGAGTTGCTCGCAATCCAGTCGGCCACGATGACTGTCGCCGACAGCAGCACCTGAACGGGCTGGGGAAGCCGTACGTCTCTCCAGTCCGGGAGCCGGTCCCGGACCCCGCACGCCTCGGCGGCGGCGTCCAGCAACTCCGTCTGGACACCCCGCCACACGGCCTCGGACGCCCCGCGCGTGCGTAACAGATCGGTCCTGCCACGCAGATGCCTCACCTGCCCGGCGTCCGGTGGCACACCGTGGTGCCCGCCGACGACCACGGTGAACTGTCCGCGTGCCTCCTTCGCGAACCCGCCGCGCGCCTCCAGCCACTCGTCCAGGAGGATCTGTCCGGCCAGGCCGTGCGGCGCCGCGCTGCGCTCGGCAAGCAGACGGCGGGTCGGCATCACCAGCCCGTGGTCATGCATGACGGCGGCGAGATCCTCCACCTGGCAGGCGAAGGCCGGCGTGGCTTTGCCGATGTCATGCACCGTCGCCAGCCACACGGCGAGAAGCCGCGCATCCGCGGCCCCGCCCGGCAGAGCCTCGGCCACGGACCGCCGTACCTGACGCGGCAGCCAGTCATCCCAGAGACGCCCGGCCACGGCACCGCTGTCCGCCATGTGCCGCCACTGCGGCAGCCACGCACCGCTCCTGCCGCCCTCGCGCCGGTCGGACTTCGCCCACACCGCTCGGGCGGGCGAGGACAATCGCTCACCGATACGTGCCGGATCCGGCGGGCTGTCGTTCATGCCGTGCATTAGACCCGGTGACGAGGTATTGGATAACGTCGTTGAGTGATTCTGTCTGATAATTCATGCTTGCGATCGACGTCTTATGGTTTTGCTCCGTGGAGGCTCCCCTCCCGGCACCCGACGGCCACTCACTCTTTCTGCTGACCCGGGGCGGGACCCTTGATGGACGTACGCTGAGCTGTACCTGAGGCGATACGCACTGTCCCGGCTAGGCCGAATGGCGGAAATGTCCGAATCTCCGTTTGTTGCTCAGACCGGCCTCACCCCGCGATAAACACCCAGGTCAGTGACTCTGCTCCCCGCGCACGCGGGGATGGCCCCCGCTTGGCGAGTTCCGCCCGCTCGATGGTCCCCTGCTCCCCGCGCACGCGGGGATGGCCCCAAGATCATCGAGGAAGGCTGGCGCTATGGCGTCTGCTCCCCGCGCACGCGGGGATGGCCCCCTCCCCGCCCGCCGCAAACTCCTCGGCCCCGTCTGCTCCCCGCGCACGCGGGGATGGCCCCCCTTGGGGTTGGCCATCCGGGTACGCATGGGCAGCTCCCCGCGCACGTGGGGATAGACCCGTCTGAGGGCTGGCGATCCGATCCGGGGGCAGCGGTGCGTGGGGCGATCGCTGCCTCCGGCATCTCCGCAGGTGGTCCCGTCGTACGAACCTATGAATACGGGTAGAACCCCGCGCCCGACTTCCGGCCCAGCCGGCCCGCCTCGACCATCCGCGCCAGCAGCGGCGGCGTCGCGTACAGGTGCTCCTTGTACTCGGCGTACATCGACTCGGCCACTGAGACGACGACGTCCAGGCCGATGAGGTCCGCGAGCTTCAGCGGCCCCATCGGGTGGGCGCAGCCCAGCTCCATCCCGTTGTCGATGTCCTCGCGCGTCGCGATGCCCGACTCGAACATGCGGACCGCGGACAGCAGATAGGGGATCAGCAGTGCGTTGACCACGAACCCGGAGCGGTCCTGGGCCCGGATGGCGTGCTTGCCGAGCACGTCGCGGGCCAGCGCCTCGGTCCGCTTGAGCGTCCCGTCGCTGGTCGTCAGCGCCGGGATCAGCTCGACGAGGCGCTGGACGGGCGCGGGGTTGAAGAAGTGCATACCGATCACCTGCTCGGGCCGCGAGGTGGCGATGGCGAGCTTGACGATCGGGATGGAGGAGGTGTTGGAGGCGAGGACGGCGTCCGGACGGGTGACGACCTGATCGAGGATCTGGAAGATTTCGGTCTTGACCTGTTCGTTCTCCACCACGGCCTCGATCACGAGGTCGCTGTCCGCAAGCTCTCCGAGATCGGTCGTGAAGCTCAGCGCGGCCAGCGCCTCGTCCCGTTCCGGCTCGCTGATCCTGCCGCGCTCCGCGGCCTTGGCGAGCGAGTTGGTGACGCGGGTGCGGCCCAGTTCGAGCGCGTCGCCGGTGGTTTCGGCGACGACGACCTGAAGCCCGGAGCGGGCGCACACCTCGGCGATGCCCGAGCCCATCTGGCCGGATCCGACCACTCCGACGCGTTCGATGTCGGTCAATGTCTCTCCTCGTCCCTTGTCCTGCCGCATGAGCAACCCTTTTGGACCCTGACGTTACCCGCGTAGCGCATGGCTCTTGTCCCCGGGTGAGGCAGGACGCGAGGATGTGCCGCAACTGACGAGTGGTTCAGACCACTTGGCTCAGTCGGATTCTTGTTCTCGGCGACACTCGGAGGATCCAGATGGGGAGCAGCACTCCCGGCAGATCGCACCACCTCAGCCGGCGCCGGTTCGGCGCCGCGGCGGTGGGAGCCCTGTCCGCGGTGACCGTGGCGGGCGACGCGATCGCGGCCCCGGCCGGCGCGGCGGGGCACGGCCACGGCCGCCCGGCACGGCAGATGCGTGGTTCGTGGGTGGCCACGGTGGCGAACATCGACTGGCCGGTCCAGCAGGGCCTGAGCGCGGCCGAGCAGCAGCGTCAGTTGCTCGCCCGGCTCGACGAGGCGGCGGACCGGCGGCTGAACACCGTCGTCTTCCAGGCCCGGCCGACGGCGGACGCGATGTGGCCCTCGCCGTACGAGCCGTGGTCGGAGTGGCTCTCCGGGACGCAGGGCGCGGACCCGGGCTGGGACCCGCTCGGCTTCGCGGTGCGCGAGGCGCACCGGCGCGGGCTGGAACTGCACGCCTGGTTCAACCCCTACCGGGTGCGCAACGATGCGCTCGCGGAGAAACTGGTGCCCGACCACCCGGCGAACCTGCACCCCGAATGGATCGTCCCGTACGGCGGCAAGATCTACTACAACCCCGGGCTGCCGGAGGTCCGCCGCTTCGTCCAGCGGTGCATCCTCGACGCCGTACGCCGCTACGACATCGACGCGGTGCACTTCGACGACTACTTCTACCCGTATCCGGTCGCGGGCGAGGAGTTCGCCGACGAGGAGACGTACCGGCAGTACGGCGGCGCCTTCGCGGACAAGGCCGACTGGCGGCGCAACAACGTCGACCTGCTGGTCGCGGAGCTGGGCCGGGCCATCAAGCGCACCCGGCGGAACGTGCAGTTCGGCGTCAGCCCGTTCGCGGTCTGGCGCAACGCCGCCACCGACCCCGAGGGCTCCGACACCCAGGCGGGCACGCAGACGTACGACAACCTCTACGCCGACACCCGCAAGTGGGTGCGCGAGCGCTGGATCGACTACATCGTCCCGCAGGTGTACTGGAACATCGGCTTCGCGGTCGCCGACTACGCCAAGATCGTGCCGTGGTGGAACGACGTGGTCGCCGGCACCGGCGTCAACCTCTACATCGGCGAGGCGCTGTACAAGGTCGGTGCCGCCGGGCAGCCCGAGGCGTGGTTCGACCCGGCGGAGCTGTCCAGGCACCTGACGTTCTGCCAGGGCTACCCGGAGGTCCAGGGCAACATGTACTTCTCCGCGAACCTGCTGCCCCAGGACCCGCTGGGCGCGGTCAGCAGGCTGGTCGCCGACCACTACGGCACGCCCGCGCTGCCCCCGCGCTGTTAGGCGCGGCGCACGCCGTCCCCGCCCGTCCCGGCCGCACCGCCACCCGCGGCCGCGGACGTCAGCCCTGCCCGGACTCCCGGTGCCGATGCCGGACCACGGAGTCCGGGCCGGGCGACACCAGCGCCTCGTGGCCGTCGTCCTCGAACCGCACCCGGTAGGGCGGTTCGCCTGCCGCGCCGATGACCTCGAGGATCTCCGCCGTCCGGTCCTCCTGACCGACGACGCGGCCGTGCACACACAGCTTGTCGCCCACTTCAGCCTGCATGGGGTCGACCTCCCTGTCCGCCTCGTCACCAAATGGTGGGTTCCGTGAGGGCCAGTCTAGGGCCGCGCGTCTCTTCCGGCTCCCGGAGAATCCGGCTGTACGGAGCATGCACCGCGTGTCAGGCTCTGCCCATGGCTTCCGTGCCCGCTCCTTACGAGGTCTCCACCGACCCCGCCCGGCTCGACCGCGCTCTCGTCCACCACTGGCTGTCCACCGACGCCTACTGGGCGCTCGGCCGCAGCCGCGAGCAGCAGGACACCGCGATCGACCACTCCCTGAACTTCGGCGTCTACGCCCCGGAGCCGGCCCCTGGCGCCGCCGGGCAGGTCGCCTACGCCCGCGTCGTCACCGACCGCGCCACCTTCGCCTGGCTCTGCGACGTGTACGTGGCCCGTGAAGCCCGCGGCGCCGGCGTCGGCAGTGGCCTGGTCGCCGCCGTCCGCGACCACCTGGCGCCGTACCGGCTGCGCCGCGTCCTGCTGGCGACCGGCGACGCCCACGGCGTCTACGCGAAGCTCGGTTTCGCGCCGCTGGCCGATCCGACCCAGTGGATGGCTCTGGGCAGAGCCTGACCGCGCTCCTACCATCACCGCATGAACGTTCGTCTCACGTTGCTCGCCGCGGCCCGCAACTCCTCGCGGCTCGCGGAGCGCTTCGACGACGACCGGCCGCTGGACGCGGCCGGCTGGGTGGCGGCCGAACGCGCCGTTCCGGTGTTCTCCCCGCTGGCCTCCGCCGAGCTGCGCTACTGCTCGCCCACGCAGCGCTCCCGCGAGACCGGGCGGGTGCTCGGCCTCGCGCCGCTGGCCCAACTCGCGCTGCGCGACTGCGACATGGGCCGGTGGCGGGGCCGTACGCTGGAGGAGGTGATGATGACCGAGCCGCGCGACGTGGACGCCTGGCTCGCGGACCCGCACGCGGCGCCGCACGGCGGTGAGCCGCTGATCGCCTTCATCCAGCGGATAGGGGGCTGGCTGGACACGCGCCCGGTGGACGACGGCACCCACGTGCTCGCGGTCACCGAGCCGTCGATCATCCGCGCCGCGCTGGTCTACGCGCTGAAGGCGCCCCCCGCCTCGTACTGGCACATCGACGTGATGCCGCTGTCGACGATCAGCCTGACGGGCCGCCCCGGCCGGTGGAGCCTGCACGTCGACGGCTGGGTGTGAGCGCCGGGGCGAGTGGACGGCGCGGCGAGGCGGGCGGATGATGTCGGGGCCATTGCCAACTCCCCGCGGGTAGGCAAATCTACTGCCAAGTAGGTAGCAGCACCGGGTGCGAGGAGCGGCCAGCGATGAGCTCGTACGACGTGATCGTGATCGGTTCCGGCTTCGGCGGCTCGGTGGCCGCCCTGCGCCTGACCGAGAAGGGCTACAAGGTCGGCGTGCTGGAGGCCGGGCGCAGATTCGCCCGCGAGGACCTGCCCAAGAACTCCTGGCGGCTGCGGGACTACCTGTGGGCCCCCGCCCTCGGCCTCTACGGCATCCAGCGCATCCACCTGCTCAGCAACGTCATGGTGCTCGCCGGCGCCGGTGTGGGCGGCGGCTCGCTCAACTACGCCAACACCCTCTACGTGCCGCCGCCCGCCTTCTTCCAGGACCGGCAGTGGGGCCACATCACCGACTGGCAGGAGGAGCTGGCTCCGTACTACGACCAGGCGCAGCGGATGCTCGGCGTCCGGGACAACCCCACGACCACCGAGGCGGACACGTACCTGAAGGCCACCGCCGAGCGCATGGGCGTCGGCGACTCCTTCCGGCTCACCCCCGTCGGCGTCTTCTACGGCGACGGGCGCGACGCCGGCGGCGGGGCCACGGCCGCCCCCGGGCAGACCGTGCCCGACCCGTACTTCGGCGGCGCCGGCCCCGAGCGCGCCGCGTGCCTGCAGTGCGGCTCCTGCATGACCGGCTGCCGCTACGGTGCGAAGAACACCCTGACGGAGAACTACCTCTACCTCGCCGAGCGGAGCGGTGCGGTCATTCATCCGCTCACCACCGTCGTCGACGTGCACGAGACCGCCGGCGGCGGCTACGAGGTGACCACCGTGCCGACGAACAAACGCCGCCGCGGCAAGCGGGAGGTGCTGCGCTGCGACCGCGTGGTGGTCGCGGCGGGTACCTACGGCACGCAGACCCTGCTGCACCGCATGAAGAGCACCGGCCGGCTGCCCGGGCTCTCCCCGCGCCTCGGCGAGCTGACCCGCACCAACTCCGAGGCGCTGGTCGGCGCCGTGACCTTCCCGCGGACGTACCGCAAGAAGCGCGGCTCGCGCGAGCTGGACTTCACCAAGGGCGTGGCCATCACCTCCTCGATCCACCCCAACGCCACCACGCACATCGAGAACGTGCGCTACGGCAAGGGTTCCAACGCGATGGCACTGCTGTGCGTCCCGCAGTTCAAGGCCGAGGGGAAGCTGCCCAAGGTGCTGCGCGCGCTCGGCGCGTACCTGCGGCACCCGGTGCTGGTCGCGCGGACCGCCACGACGTACCGGTGGTCCGAGCGGACGATCATCGGGCTCGTCATGCAGACCCACGACAACTCGCTGACCACGTATCTGAAGGACAAGGGCCTCGGCAAGGGCCTGCTCACGGCCCGGCAGGGCCACGGGGCGCCCAACCCGGTGCACCTTCCCGAGGGCGCGGAGGCGGCGCGGCTGCTCGCCGAGCAGATCGGCGGCCAGCCGGGCACGAACCTCGGCGAGCTGATGGGCACGCCGCTGACCGCGCACTTCCTCGGCGGCTGCCCGATCGGCGAGGACGCCGAGCACGGCGTCGTCGACCCGTACCACCGGCTGTACGGCCACCCCGGCATCTCCGTCGTGGACGGCTCGGCGGTCTCCGCCAACCTCGGCGTGAACCCGTCGCTGACGATCACGGCGCAGGCGGAGCGGGCGATGGCGCTGTGGCCCAACAAGGGCGAGGAGGACCCCCGCCCCGCCCAGGGCCGGCCGTACACCCGCCTCCGCCCGGTGCCCCCGCGGCAGCCGGCGGTCCCGACGGGCGCCTTCGGCGCCCTGCTGCTGCCGGTCCCGGAGGTCCCGCCGAAGAACTGAGCGGCGGAACGACCCCGGGGCCCGGCCCGGGACCCTGCCGTTCCCCGGGCACCCGGTATCGGCCGGCCAGCCCTCCGCGCCGGCGGGTCTGGCCGTGGCCGGCGGGGCGGTTCGGCCCCGAGCGGCCTACCACCGTGCCCGCGGCGAGGGCACGGGCGCCCGGCGGGCCCGCCGCGTGCCGCCCACAGCTCGCACACGCGCCTGAAGCCCGCCGGCTTGCCAGGGCGACGAGCAGTGCCGGAACGATCAGGTCGTCCACCCGTGCACCCGTTTGTGACCGAGAACTTTAGTTGGCGAATCATGGACTGAGACGCGCAGGTCGGGAGCGCGTGGAGAATCCGCGTTGGCAAATCATGAGAGGCATAGTTGGCGAATCATGAGCTTGGATGCTCACTGTTAGTGAGCGACGGGGTGAGCCGGTTCCTCGTCGGCGATGCCGAGCGCCTGGTGAACTCGATCCCCGTAGGCGCCGGACGGGGTTGGGAAGAGGCGTCCGTTGTCAGTCCTGGGCGCTATCGTGACGCACGGAGGCGCTTGTTGCTGGTCGCAGTGATTTCTCCGGCTGCATCAAGGATCGTCCGCCAGCCCTAGGTGTATTGCCCTGTGAGGTTGGGGACGCGGCTGGCGGGTGGCTGGCCTTTGAGTGCGGTGTGTCCGCGGTGGTGATTGTAGGTGTGTAGCCAGGCAGGGAAGGTGTCACGTCGTTCTTGTTCTGAGTGGTAGGGGCGGGCGTAGGCCCACTCGTCCAGCATCGTGCGGTTCAGGCGTTCGACTTTGCCGTTGGTCTGGGGTCGGTAGGGCCGGGTTCGCTTGTGGGCGATCCCGGCCTGGGCCAGGGCGTCGCGCCAGGCGTGGGACTTGTAGCAGGCGCCGTTGTCGGTCAGGACTCGTTCGATGGTGATCCCGGTGCTGGTGAAGAACGCCTGCGCCCGGCTCCAGAAGGCGATGGCGGTCTCCTTCTTCTCGTCTGTGTGGATCTCTGAGTAGGCCAGGCGGGAGTGGTCGTCGACAGCGGTGTGGATGTAGCTGTAGCCGGCGTTGGCGCGTGTTCTGCGGCCGGCCTGGCGGCCCAGGGTCTTGTGGCCGCCGCCGTCGGGGATGTTTCCGAGCTTCTTGATGTCGACGTGCACCAGTTCGCCGGGGCGTTCGCGTTCGTAGCGGCGTATGACGCGGCCGGTGGCCCGGTCCAGGTGGGTCAGGCGGGCCAGTTTGTAGCGCACCAGCACGCGGTGCACGGTGGAGGGCACCAGGCGCAGCAGGTGGGCGATGCGCGCCGGGCCCCA
>NZ_KI519461.1:0-1775 GCF_000482585.1 Streptomyces sp. CNQ329
GCCGCCGACGCCGGTGACCCGGGCTCACTGTCAGAGCAGGCGCATACCCTTGGGCGGGCGTGAGGGGACGTGCGGTTCGAGGCGAACAACGGCGCCCACGACGCCGCCCCCGAATACCGGGCCGACGCCGACCCCCGATACCTGACACCGACCCCCCGATACCCGGCCACTGAGCGCACTGTCGGCTGCCCCGCTGCCCCCGGTCCCGGCCCACCCCACGCGCCAACCCCGACACCGGCACCCCCGCACACCGGCCCTCCTCAGCGAACCACCGCCCACCCCGGCGCGGACCCCCGTACCCGCACCGCCCCCCGCCCCCGGGCCGATCCCCCATCCCCCGCCGGCGTCCCGCCGATCGCTCGTCCGACGACAGTCGGCGGCCCTAAGCCGCAGAGCCCGCGCCCAGCAGTGCCGCCGCCGTGAAGAGTTCGACTCCCACCCGGATCGCGCCCTCGTCCACGTCGAAGTCCCCCTGGTGCAGATCCCGCGGCAGGCCCGTCTCGCCCACCGCCCGCACGCCCAACCTGGCCAGTGCCCCCGGGACATGCTCCAGGTACCAGGAGAAGTCCTCCCCGCCCAGGCTCTGTTCCGTCGTCTCCACCGAGTCCGCGCCCCGTCGCGACGTCATCGCGTTCGCCAGCAACGCCGTCGTGGCGGGTTCGTTGACCACCGGCGGGACGCCGCGGACGTACGTGATCGCCGACTTCGCGCGGTGCATCGACGCGACCTCGTCGACCGCCGCGTGGACCATGTCCGGGGCGCGGCGCCACGTGTCCAGGTCCAGGCAGCGGACCGTGCCGGAGAGCTCCGCGTGCTGCGGGACCACGTTGCAGGCGTGGCCCGCGTGGAGGCGGCCGAAGGTGACCGCCAGGCCCGCGCGGGCGTCCACGCGGCGGGACAGCAGGGCCGGGACGTCGGTGGCGACGCGGGCCGCCGCCGTGACCAGGTCGGTCGTCAGGTGGGGGCGCGCGGTGTGGCCGCCCGGGCCGTCGAGGGAGATTTCGAGGCGGTCGCACGCGGACGTGATGGCGCCCTGCCGCAGACCGAGGCGGCCCACCTCCACGCGCGGGTCGCAGTGCACCCCGATGATCCGGCCCACGCCGTCGAGCACACCCGCCTCGATCGCGTCGGTGGCGCCGCCGGGCAGCACCTCTTCCGCGGGCTGGAAGATCAGCCGTACGGGATGCGGCAGCATGCCCTCGCGGGCCAGGGCGGCGAGGACGATGCCCGCTCCCAGGACGACCACCGTGTGGACGTCGTGGCCGCAGGCGTGGGCGCGGTCCGGGACGGCGGAGCGGTACGGCACCGTCTTGGTGTCCGGGATCGGCAGCGCGTCGATGTCCGCGCGCAGCGCCAGCATCGGGCCGGGGGCCGTCCCGCCCTCCTCGATGCCGATATCGCAGACCAGCCCGGTGCCCGCCGGGAGCACGCGCGGTGCGAGACCTTCCTGTTCCAGCCGCTCCTTGATCGCGGCGGTGGTACGGAACTCCTGGTTGCCCAGCTCCGGGTGCATGTGCAGGTCCCGCCGGAACGCGATGAGTTCGGCGTTCAGTGCCTCCGGGAGCGCCCCGGGCAGGAGCGCGTCGGGACCGGACTCGGGCTCTGCGTCACGGGACATCAATCGGTTCACAGTGTGCAGGGTACGGGGATCACCCGGGCCGCCGAGAAGGGATCAACAAAATTTCAGTCCGGCGGGTGCATGACCGGCGTGCGCGGTGGGTAAACTCCCGCGCTCCTCACGCCTGGCCCTCCTCACGCCTGGCCCTCCTCACGCC
>NZ_KI519461.1:1800-17298 GCF_000482585.1 Streptomyces sp. CNQ329
CTCCTCACGCCTGGCCCTCCTCACGCCTGGCCCTCCTCACGCCCGCCCCTCCTCACGCCCGGCCCCCCCTCACGCCGGCGAACCCGGCGTGGCCGGTGCCGCCCCTGCCCCCGGCCACCCCGTCGCCGTCGCCGGGCCCGCCGGTAGCCCGGCGACCCCCCGCCGTTCCCGGGCCGCCCCCGCCACCGACGACAGGAAGCCCGGTGCCCGCGGCGACACCGTTTCCGTCAGCCAGCTCGCGTCGATCTCGCAGACCGCCACCTTGACCCCCGTGCCCGCCAGGGCCAGCGGCAGCGTGTGCACCACCGTCGACGGGAAGCTGACGATCGTGCGGCCGATGGGGCCGCGGCGGGCGATGATCTCCAGCGGCAGGTCGGGGCGGACAATCTCCAGGCCCGTGTGCCGGTGGAGCCTGTGGAGCTTCTCCGCCCGCTCCCTGCGGTGCGCGAAGTAGCGCGTGACGCCGTACGCCCTGGTGAGCGACGCCACCGCCTCCAGATACCGGTCGTGGTCCACGACGCCGGTCTCCACCAGGGACGTACCGACGAGATCCGTGGCCGTGCCGAGGCTCGGCGGGCCGAAGCGGGAGCGGGTCCAGGCGAACTCGTTCGCCGACACCTTCAGCCCCGGCGGCGGGTCCACCACCGGCATCGAGGTGAACACCTCCACCCGCGTCCCCGAGGTATTCCCCGCCGGGGTCAGCCGCCGTCGTGCCGCGCTCGCGACCGGCGCGAACAGCATCCCCCGCACCCCGCCGCCGCGCCCGCTGCGGTGCCAGCGGACGAACCGCTCGCCCCGCGCCAGTTGCGTCGTGAACTCCATCGTCGCCGTCCCGTCGTCCACGACGACGATCTCCCGCGCCTTCGCGACGGTCAGCAGTGTCTGCACGTACCGCGAGAACGGGTCGCCCAGCACCACCCGCCGGGCCCGCCGCAGCGGGCGGGCCAGGCTCGTCATGGTGCGCAGCGGCCCCGCGCCGCCGCGCGCCTCCTGCCAGCGGACCCGCAGGCCGTCGTCCCTCGCCAGCTCCGCCATCCGGCGCAACTGGCCGCGCGAGAGCGGCTCGGTGGGGGGCAGCACGACGACCGTCAGGGGTGCGACGGTCCCGCCCCGGTACGCCCACTCCAGCACGTTGAGCAACTGGACGGGGCTCTCCACCAGGGCGACGGTCGTGCCGGCGGCGTCTTCGGTCATACTCCCACCGGTTCCTTCTCGGCAGGCGCCCCGTCAGCCGGCGCCCCGTCGGCCGCTTCGGTGGCCTCCTCGGCCGCCTCCGCGACGACTCCCTTGACCCGGCGCAGCTTCTTCATCGGCGCCAGCTCACTGTCGTAGACCTTCTTCACGCCGTCGCCGAGGGACTCCTCGACCACGCGGATGTCGCGTACGAGCCGCGCCAGGCCCTGCGGCTCGACCGAGGCGGCCTGGTCGGAGCCCCACATCGCGCGGTCCAGCGTGATGTGCCGCTCGACGAAGACGGCGCCCAGGGCGACGGCGGCGAGCGAGGTCTGCAGGCCCGTCTCGTGGCCGGAGTAGCCGATCGGCACGTTCGGGAACTCGGCCTGCAGCGTGTGGATCATGCGCAGATTCAGCTCTTCGGCCTTCGCCGGGTACGTGCTGGTGGCGTGGCAGAGCAAGATGTTGTCACTGCCGAGCACCTCCACCGCGTGCCGGATCTGCTTCGGGGTCGACATGCCCGTGGACAGCACCACCGTGCGGCCGGTGGCGCGCATGGCACGCAGCAGTTCGTCGTCGGTCAGCGAGGCGGAGGCGACCTTGTGGGCCGGCACGTCGAACTTCTCCAGGAAGGCGACGGCCTCGGGGTCCCAGGGGGAGGCGAACCAGTGGATGCCGCGCTCCGCGCAGTGCGCGTCGATCACCCGGTACTCGTCCTCGCCGAACTCGACGCGGTGCCGGTAGTCGATGTACGTCATCCGGCCCCAGGGCGTGTCGCGCTCGATGTGCCACTGATCGCGCGGGGTGCAGATCTCGGGCGTGCGCTTCTGGAACTTCACCGCGTCGCAGCCCGCCTCGACGGCGGCGTCGATCAGCGCGAGCGCGGTGTCGAGGTCGCCGTTGTGGTTGATGCCGATCTCACCCGTGACGTACACCGGCCGGCCGGGGCCGACGACGCGGTCGCCAAAGGTGCGGAAACGCTGGGTGGAGCTCATGCAGATCTGTTCCTTACTCTCCAGACCCTCGCCGGGGAGGGATCGGGCTACAGGGAGGGGCCGAGGATCCAGGAGGCGATCTCGCGGATCGCTCCGTCGCCTCCGGGGGTGGACGTCACCGCACGCGCCGCGTCCCGCACGAGCGCATGGGCGCCGGCGACCGCGACGGGCCAGCCGACGAGGCCGAAGCACGGCAGGTCGTTCACGTCGTTGCCGACATAGAGCACGCGCTCGGGCCCGATGCCCTCGTCCTCGCACCACCGCTTCAGTGCGATGTCCTTACGGTCGACGCCGTGCAGAACGGGGAGGTGAAGTTTGCGTGCCCGCGCGGCGACGACCGGGTTCTTTTCCGAGGAAAGGATGAGCAGCTTCAACTCGGCCCGGCGCAGGGCCGCGATGCCGAGGCCGTCGCCGCGGTGGACGGCGACGAGTTCGCGGCCGTCGGCGTCGATGTAGACGCGGTCGTCGGTCTGGGTGCCGTCGAAGTCGAGGACGACGGCGTCGACGTCGCGGCGGGTGGGCAGCGAGCCGGGTCCGGGTACGTCGAGCAGGGGGGCCAGCGCGCGGGCGCGGGTCAGGTCGTCCGGCTCGTCGATCTCCAGGACGCGGGCGGCGTCGGTACGCACCGGGGCGGTGCGGCCGAAGAACCGGTGGCGGTGCTCGCGGAAGCCCGGGGTGCGCATGGCGTAGGCGGCGCCGGTCTCCAGCAGGTCCTGCGGGCGGTCCTGGCGGCGGGGGCGGTACGACTTGTCATGGTTGACGCCGTACCCCCGGGCCGGGACGGTTTCGCCCGCGGCGTGCGGGGCGGGCGGGGCGTCCGCGGTGTGCGCGGCGGGCGCATGGTGCGCGGCGGCGTCGGAGGGGGGCGGACCGGGGAAGACGGACCGGGCTCCCCCGCCCGTCACCGCAGCCGCGCCGGCGGCCCCCGTCCGCGCCGGCAGTCGCGGCTGCACCGCCGCCGCGCCGGGCACGTCGTCCGCTTCGTCCCGCCAGAGGAACCCGTGGAACGGCGCCACCGTCAGCGCGCTGTCCGCGCCCTCGTCGAGGACCGCCGCCGTGACGCCGTCGATGTCCGCGCCGGTCAGGAACGGGCTCGTGCACTGCACCAGCAGCACCGCGGCCATCGTCGCGCCGCAGCGCTTCTCGTGGGTGTCCAGCGCGTGCAGCACCGCCGCTTCGCTGGAGGCGGTGTCGCCGGCGATGCCGGCGGGGCGGCGGACGACCTCGGCGCCGGCCTCGCGGGCGACGGAGGCGATGGTGTCGTCGTCGGTGGAGACCACGACGTCGGTCACGAGCCGTGCCGCGAGGCACTGCCGTACCGCGCGGGCCACCAGCGGCACGCCGCCGACGCGGGCGAGGTTCTTGCCGGGTACGCCCTTGGATCCCCCGCGGGCGGGGATGACCGCGAGCACGCGGGCTGCGGACTCGGGCTGGGACATGGCGGCTCCTTGCTGAGGCGGGCCGGGGCGGGAGGTCACGGCGCGATTCGGTTGGCTTCTCCGCCCGCGCGGCGAACGTGCGCCCGGGCCGTCCCCCCGGGGGCTCGCGGCCCCGCGCGTGCCGCTCACAGTGCCCCCATCCGGCGGATGACGGGCGCGATGCGCTGGACGCCGCCCCGGTACGCGGCGCGCGCGGCCTTGCGCAGCAGCGTGCGCGCCCACCGGCGCAGCGGGCCGCGTCCGGCGGTGGCCGATGCCTGCGGCAGTGGCTCGCCGGTGGGGGCCAGGCCGTGCCGGGCGAGGATCCGCGGCAGGTAGCCGCCGGCGGTTTCGGGGGTGTAGTACGGCGCGAGCGGCGGGAGTTGCGGGTCGGCGACGAGCGTCGTGAGCCGGGCGCGGGCGCGGTCGAAGGCCGCGTCGTACGGCTCGGCGGAGGCCGCGCCCGGGACGCCCTGGCGGGACAGCCACACGGGGTCGGGCTTGGGCAGGTGGCCGGCGTCGAGTTCGTCCCAGGAGGCGAGGCAGCCGGAGCCGAGGAAGTGGTGGTTGCCCAGCGGCTCGCGTACGCCCAGGTCGGTGAGGACGGCGGTGGGGATGCCGCGGTGCAGGGACTCCAGCGCGGCGGTGGAGCTGACGGTGACGAGGAGGTCGGTGCGGTCGAGGACCTCGCCCATGTTGCCGTAGACCAGGCGGCAGTTGGCGGGCAGTCCGCCGGGCAGCTTCCCGGCGAGCTTCTGGTACGGGGCCTCTTCGATGTGCGTCGTGTGCTCGCCCGGCCGGCTGCGCAGCTTGACGAGCACCTCCCGCTCCGGGTGCCGCTCGGCGTGCCGGACGGCGCGGCGCAGCAGGTACAGGCGGTCCTCGCGGCTGTCCGGCACGGAGGGCTGGACGGCGAAGACGACCGTGTACGGGCGGCCGTCGCCGGCGGTGGCCGGGTCGTACGGCTCGCCGTCCAGGAACGGCAGCGCGCACTCCACGATGCTGTGCGTCGAGGCGCCGACGCCCTCGTAGACGGCCCGGAAGCGCTCGGCGTCCTGCCGGCTGTTGGCCAGCACGATGTCGGCGCCGTTGCGCAGGAGGAGGCCGTCGGAGAGCTTTTCGTAGACGACGCCGACGTAGCCGGTGACGACCGCGGGGCGGCGCCCGGCGCCCTGCCAGGCGCGGGCGAGGCCGTGGAGCATGGCCTGGACGGTGCCGCCGACGCAGGACAGGAGCACGACGTCGTAGCGGTCGGGGTCGGCGGCGGCGAGGAACTCGACGGCCGTGACCTCCCTCCTCGTGTCCGCGGCGACGCCGACCTCGGCGAGCTGGCGGGCCGTGGGCGTGGCCCTGCCGCGGAGCAGATACCCGTCGAGCTCCGCCTCCGGTGCGATACGGCGAGCGGTGAGCGCACCCCACTTCCAGCGGGTGTCGGAGTCGGCGAGAACAGCGGTGCGAAGCTGTGACGGGGGGTCGTTGAGCACGTCGCCGACGCTAGGGAGGCATTCCGCTCGACGGCCCAACACCGTCCGTACAGAGGGTGAACAACACGCCGCCTGACGGCGAACCCGGACGTGGGAGCACGGCGTTCACCGTTCCGCCGCCCGGCGTTCACGCCGGCGTCGGGGCGGGGCAAGCCGGGGGCGGGGGGCGGCCCCTAGCATCGCGCGGATGCGTCAACTCTCCGTGATCTTTCCGTGCTCCCACGGGCGGGACCACGCGCTGCTGCACGTCCCCGCCGGGCCGCGGACGGCCGGGGACCGGCCGTGGATCCGGCGGCCGGACCGGCGGGGCGCAGCGGCGGAGGTGCCCGCCTGATGGCCTCCCCCTCCGACGCCCCCGCCCCTTCGTCCTCGTACCCGCAGCCGGAGATCCGCTACGCCCCCGGGCGGCACACCCAGGTCTTCGCGGCCTCCACCCTCTACGGCACCGCGACCCTCGCCGCCGCCCTGGACGCCGGCCTCTTCCCCGCCGCGGACCGCCGCATCCTGCTGATCACGAACAACGCGCCCACCCCCGAGACCACCCCCGCCGTCGACGCCATGGCCGGCTTCGCGCACCTGCGCTCCCGCTTCGACGACGTACGCGACTGGAACCACGCCATCCGCCCGCTGCACCCCGCCGCGTGGGAGCCGCGCGCCGAGGACGTGCCGCTGTGGGAGCGGCACCTGCGGCTGCTGTGGGGCCTGGGCGACGACCGGCTCACGCTCGTCGTGGAGTCGGTCCAGGCCGGGCCCGCGCGGGCGCTCGTGCGGCTCTTCCCGGACGCGGCCCTGCACGTCTACGCCGACGGCCTGAGGAGCTACGGCCCCACCCGCAGCAAGCTGCCCTCTCTCCTCGGTACGCGCATCGAACGACTGCTCTACCCCGACCTGCTGCCGGGCGTACGGCCCATGCTGCTCACGGAGTTCGGAGTGCCGCCGGAGATCGTGCCGGCGGAGGAGATGAAGAAGGTGCTGGCCGGACTCTCGGCCGCCGCCGATCTCGGCCTGCCCGCCGCGGGGCTCCGCGAAGGGCTCGGCAGCCGGTTCGGCGGAGGGGCCTCGCCCGCGCTCCTCCTGGGCCAGTACCTGTCGGCGCTGAAGCTCCTCACGGCGGAGGAGGAAGAGGAGCTTCACGTACGGATGCTGCGCGGGGCGGCCGGACTGGGCCACCGCAGTGTGGTGTTCAAGCCGCACCCGACGGCCCCCGCGCGCGTCTCGCGGCGGCTGGAGGACGAGGCCGGCCGCCTCGGCGTGACGCTGACGGTGCTCGACTCGCCGGTGCCGGCGGAGGTGCTGTACGAGCGGCTGCGGCCGGCGCTGGTGGCCGGCGCGTTCTCCACGGCGCTGCTGACGGCGTCGACGCTGTACGGGCTGCCGGTGGCGAGCGCCGGCACCGGCATGCTGCTGGAACGGCTGACCCCGTACGAGAACGGCAACCGCGTCCCCGTCACCATCGCGGACGCGCTGCTGCCGTCGCTGGACGACCCGGAGGCGGTGCGCGGCTGGCGGGCGCCGACCGCGGAGGAGACGCGGGAGAAGCTGGGCGGGCTGCTGACGGCGGTGGGGTTCACGATGCAGCCGCGGATCCACGCGCCGCGGCGGCCGGAGGTCGAGCGGTGGCTGGCGGCGGAGCTGGACGCACGGACGTGGCGGTACTTCACACGGCGCCGGCTGACGGTGCAGGGGCTGCCGGGCGGGGTACCGAAGCCGCTGGCGTTCGTACCGCGGAGCCCGGCGGTACGGAGGGTGGCGCGGCGGGCACGGGCGCTGCGCCGGCGGCTGACGTGAGGGGAGCGCCGGGCAGGGGGCACTGCGGCGGCCGGCGTGAGGGGCGCGGCGGGCACCGGGCCCGTCGGCGGCGGCCGGCCTGAGGTGCGTTCACCCCTCCCCCGTACCGTCCGACGCCCGGGCCTCCCCTTCCGCCCCCGCCGCCCGCGACGCGCGGCCCGCGAGGTCCCGCAGGTACTCCGCCAGCTCCGGCGGCTCGTGCACCTCGAACTCGCAGCCCAGCGACGCCAGTCGCAGCGCCAGCCACTCCAGCGCGTCCGCCTCGGTGACGAACTCGTATCTCCCCCCGTCGATCCGGGTCAGCCCCGCCGCCGCGTCGCCGAGGCGGCGCGCCAGGTCCTTGTGCGGCGCGTGCAGCGTCACGCGGGCGCGGTAGCGGGGCCGGTCCCCGCCCATCCGGGCCTCGACGAACGCCGCCGCGTCGGTCGCCGGCAGCTCGCGGCGCGGTGGGCGGACGCCGGTGGCGAAGGGGCGGGTGATGCGGTCGACGCGGAACAGCCGCCAGTCGTCGCGGTCGTTGTCGTACGCGACGAAGTACCAGCGCCGCCCCGCCGAGACCAGTCCGGCCGGCTCCACGAGCCGTTTGGTCTCGGTGCCGTCCGCCGCGCGGTAGCCGAAGCGCAGCCGCTCGCCGCCGGCCGCTCCGGCGGCGAGCACCGTGAGCACCTCGGCGTCGACCTGCGGGCCCTGCCAGCGGGTCAGCGGGGTGGTGGCGGTGCCGAGCGACGTGACGCGGCGGCGCAGCCGCGACGGCAGCACCTGCTCCAGCTTCGCCAGCGCCCGTACGGACGCCTCCGCGAGACCCGCGACCGTATGGCCCGCGGAGCTGCGCAGGCCGACGGCGATCGCGACGGCCTCGTCGTCCTCCAGGAGCAGCGGGGGCATGGCCTTGCCGGCGACGAGGCGGTAGCCGCCGAAGGTGCCGCGGGTGGACTCGACCGGGTAGCCGAGGTCGCGCAGCCGCTCGATGTCGCGGCGGATGGTGCGGTCGGTGACGCCGAGGCGGTCGGCCAGCTCGCTGCCGGGCCATTCCCGGGGCGTCTGGAGGAGGGAGAGCAGGTGCAGGAGCCGCTTGGGGGTGTCCGTCGTCATGTTTTCCAGACTGCCTTCTCTTTAGGACATGACCTGTCCTGTACCGATCCTAGATTACGGCCATGACCTTCCAGAACGCCCCTGTGGCAGCACCGGATCGCCGCCGGTGGATCGCGCTCGCCGTGGTCCTCACGGCCTCGTTCATGGACCTCGTCGACGCGACGATCGTCAACATCGCCATCCCGAGCATCCGGGAGGACACCGGCGCCTCCTTCGGCGCGATCCAGTGGATCACCGCGGGCTACGCGCTGGCCTTCGCCATCGGCCTGATCACCGGCGGCAGGCTCGGCGACATCTACGGCCGCAAGCGGGTCTTCCTGTTCGGCATGGGCGGCTTCACCGTCGCCTCGCTGCTGTGCGGCATCGCCGCGGACCCGGCGATGCTCGTGGGCTCGCGGGTGCTGCAGGGCGCGATGGCCGCGTTGATGGTGCCGCAGGTGCTCAGCATCATCCACGTCACGTTCCCCGCGGAGGAACGCGGCAAGGTCTTCGGCATGTTCGGCGCGGTGGCGGGCCTCGGCGCGGTGTCCGGCCCGATGATCGGCGCACTGCTCACCGAGGGCGACCTGTTCGGCCTCTCCTGGCGGCCGATCTTCCTCATCAACCTGCCCGTCGGCATCGCCGGCCTGATCCTGGGCCGCCGCTTCATCAGCGAGTCGACGGCACCCGACGCGCTGCGCCTGGACCTGCGCGGGGTGGCGCTGGCCACCGCGGGCCTGCTGATGCTGCTGTACCCGATCACCATGGGCCACGAGAACGACTGGCCGGCGTGGGGCTTCGTCTCGATGGCCGCGAGCCTGCCGGTGTTCGCCGCCTTCGTCGCGTACCAGAAGCGCAAGCAGCGCGCCGACGGCTCGCCGCTGGTCGAGCTGTCGCTGTTCCGGGTCAAGAGCTTCGCCGCGGGCATCGGCGTGCAACTCGCCTTCAGCACGGGGCTGGGGATCTTCTTCCTGGTGTGGACGCTGTACATGCAGCTCGGCCTCGGCTGGAGCGCACTGCACGCGGGCCTGACGGGGCTGCCGTTCTCGCTCGCCTGCTCGGTGGCCGCGGGGATGTCGGTGCAGAATCTGACGCCGCGGTTCGGGCGGAAGGTGCTGCACGGGGGCGCGGTGCTGATGGTCGCCGGAGCGCTGCTGTACCTGACGGCGTCCGGCCGCTACGGCACCGAGATCTCCACCTGGCAGATGGCACTGCCGCTGACCCTGCTGGGCGCGGGCATGGGCCTGATCTTCGCGCCCCTGACGGACGCGGTCCTGTCCGGCGTCCCGCGCCGGCACGCGGGCTCGGCGTCGGGGCTGATCAACACGACGAACCAGTTGGGCATGGCACTGGGTCTGGGGCTGGTGTCGGTGGTGTTCTTCGGCGCGATGGACGAGCCGACGGCACCGCGGGAGGTGGGCACGGCGTTCGCCGGGGCGTTCGAGAACGCGATGTGGTGGGTGATCGCGATCCTGGGCGTGGTGTACGCGCTGCTGTTCGCCCTCCCGAAGCGCACCGCGGCGCAGCCGGAGGAGGCCCCGGCCGCGGAGCCGGAGCAGCGGAAGGAACTGGCAGCGGTCTGACCGCGCACGACACCACGAAACGGGGTGCAGCCCAAAAAGGGCGGCACCCCGTTCCGTTGCGCGGTGACGGCTGATCCGTTACCCCGCACGCCCGACCGTCTGCGCCAACTCCTGGGGGTGCGGGGCGGCTTCGGCGGTGTCCTGGGGGTCGCGGGGTTCTACCGCCAGGTGGGGGAGGCGGCGGTCCAGCCAGGCGGGGAGCCACCAGTTGGCCGGGCCTATCAGGTGCATCAGGGCCGGGACCAGCATCGTGCGGATCACGAAGGCGTCCAGTGCCACCGCGCCCGCCAGGCCGATGCCCGCCATCACGCCCTCCAGGTCGCCGCTGAGGACGAACGCGCTGAAGACGCAGATCATGATGAGCGCCGCCGCGTTGATGACCCGGCTGGACTCCGCCAGGCCCACCCGGATCGCGCGGGCGTTGTCGCGGTGGTGGACCCACTCCTCGTGCATGCGGCTGACCAGGAAGACCTGGTAGTCCATCGACAGGCCGAAGAGCATCGCCAGCATGATCACCGGCAGGAACGCGGTGATCGGGACCTCCCGGCCGAGGCCGAAGAGGTCGCTGCCCCAGCCCCACTGGAAGACGGCGACCAGGAGGCCGAACGCCGCCGCCGCGGCCAGCAGGTTCATCACCGCCGCCGTCAGCGGCACCACCACCGAGCGGAACGCGATCAGCAGCAGGACGAAGCCCAGGGCCACGATGATGCCGACGAACAGCGGCAGCTTGCCGGTGATGACGGACGCGAAGTCCTTGTTGATCGCCGTGACGCCGCCGACGTGGACGTCGGGCGCACCGCTCGTCTGCGCCGCCGGTATGACGTCGTCCCGCAGCCGGTCGATGAGCTGGTCCGTCGCCTCGTCCTGCGGGGCGCTGTCCGGGATGACCTGCACCACGGTGACCCTGCCGTCCGGAGCCGGTGCGGGGGTGCCCACGCCCGCCACGCCCTCGGTTCGTTCCACCTCGCCGACGAGCCGGGTGAGTTCCCGGATGTCGGCCTTCTCCGGGGTTTCCGCCACCAGTTGCAGCGGGCCGTTGAAACCCGGGCCGAATCCTTCGGCCAGGAGGTCGTACGCCTTGCGCGTGGTCTCGGACTCCTGGTGGTTGCCCTGGTCGGTGGTGCCGAGGCGGAGCGAGAGCAGCGGGAGCGAGACGACGGCGATGAGGGCGACCGCGATGCCCGCCAGCAGCCGCGGCCTGCGCTGGACCAGCAGCGACCACCGGACGGCCCGGCCGGAGGAGCGGCGCTGCTCCGGCTCCGGGCCGTTCTCGGCCAGCCTGCGGCGCTCGCGGCGGCTGAGGACCCGGGTCCGCAGGATGCCCAGCAGCGCCGGCAGGAGCGTCACCGACGCGGCGACGCCCAGCAGCACCGTGAGCGACGCGGCGATCGCCACCCCGTTCAGGAAGCCGATGCCCAGCGCGATCATGCCGAGCAGCGCCACGCACACCGTCCCGCCGGCGAACAGGACCGCGCGCCCGGCGGTGTCGAGGGCCCGTACCGCGGAGTCCTCCGCCGCCATGCCGCGGCGCAGACCCGTGCGGTGCCGGGTGACGATGAACAGCGCGTAGTCGATGGAGACGCCGAGGCCGATGAGGCTGCCGAGGAGGGTGGTCGCCTCGGCGAAGTCGAGGGTGTGGCTGAGCAGGGTGACGGTCATCAGGCCCGTGCCGATGCCGAACACGGCGCAGACGATGGGCAGCAGCATCGCGAACAGCGAGCCGAAGGCGATCGACAGGATGACCGCCGCCGCGACGATGCCCGTCACCTCCGCGAGCCCGCCGGGCGTGCCCTGCACCGCCTGGATCGCCTCGCCGCCCAGCTCGACCTGGAGTCCGTCGACGTCGCCGGCCGCGGCCTGTGCGGTGTCGACGACCTCTTCGACGTTCTCCTTCTCCAGGTTCATGGCCTGCTCGGTGAAGGTCACCTGCGCGTACGCGATCCGGCCGTCCTCGCTGATCTGCGCGCCGCCTTCGGGCGCGTACGGGCTGACGACCCGGCCGACCTGCGGTACGTCGGCGATACCGGCGAGCGCCTCGGTCATCCGCTCGCGGATCCGCGGGTCCCGCACCGACGCTCCCTCCGGTGCCTGCCAGACGACGCTGTCGGTGTCGCCGGAGGTCTGGGGGAAGGATGCGCGCAGCAGGTCGACCGCCTCGGCGGACTCGGTGCCCGGCAGTTCGAAGTCGTTGGCCCAGCGGCTGCCCGCCGCCTGCGCGGCGACGGCGGTGCCGACGAGCGCGCACACCCACAGCAACAGGACCACGAAACGGTGGCGGAAACAGAATCGGGCCAGTGCGGCCACGGCGGGCTCCTCGGTTCTCGGCGTCGCGGAGCTTCAGCGTCGCCGCGAGGGCGGGGCGTACCCAGGGCCCTCAGGGATCCCGCAGGGGCTTCACACCGAACTCTCAACTCGCGCGCCGGCCAGCGGCAGGCGGATGACGACGGCTAGGCCCGCGCCGGGCGCGGTGTCGAGCGTGACCTCGCCCTCGTGCGCCTCGACCACCGCCCGCACGATGGACATGCCCAGGCCGCTGCCGCCCGCCACCCGCGCGCGGCCGGGGTCGGCGCGGAAGAACCGGTCGAAGATACGAGCCGCGTCCTCCGGGCGCATCCCGGGCCCGGTGTCGGCGATCCGCAGCACGGCCACGCCGTCCCCGGTGGCGGCGGAGAGGGTGCAGGCGGCGTCCTCGGGGGTGTGGGTGCGTACGTTGGCGAGAAGGTTGCCGAGGACCTGGCGCAACTGGGCCTCGTCGCCGACGACGACCGCGGGCTCCTCCGCGTCGGCCGTCACGGGGCGGTGCGGCTGCTGCGCGCGCAGGTCGGCGGCGGCGTCGCGGACGAGGACGGCGAGGTCGACGGGGGCGCGGTCGCGGGCGGGGTGCTGGTCGAGGCGGGCGAGGGCGAGGAGTTCGTCGACGAGGCGGCTCATGCGCTCCGCCTCGGCGCCGACGCGGGTCAGGGCGCGTTCGGCCTCGTCGTCGTCGAGGATCCCCTTGGCGTAGAGCTGGAGGTAGCCGAGGACGGTCGCCAGCGGGGTGCGCAGCTCGTGCGAGGCGTCGGCGAGGAACTGCCGCTGCCGCGCGGCGGCTTCCTCGCGGCTCGCCATGGCGCCCTCGACCTGCTGCAGCATGGCGTTGAGCGCGTCGCGCAACTGCTCCACCTCGCTGCCGCCGGGCGGCGAGGTGTCGACGCGGCGCGACAGGTCGCCCTCCGATATCGCCGACGCGGTCTCCACCATGTCCTCCAGGGGCCGCAGCCGGCGCCGCGCGGCGTGCGAGGAGACGACGGCGAGGAGGAGCAGGAGCAGCGCGCCGAAGACGGCTTCGATGACGAAGAGTTTGCGTACGGCGCTGCGGACGCCGTCGTAGCGCGTGGTGCTGATGACGTACGAACCGTCGTCGAGGCGGGCGACGGCGGCACGGTAGTGGTGGCCGCCGGCCGCGATGCCGGTGATGTCGCCGGAGTCGGCGAGGGCGCCGGGGTCGTCGACGGAGGCGGCGATGTCCCGGGAGAGCTGCGCCTTGTTGCCGCCGAAGAGCACACAGGTGGGCCGGAGTTCGCCGGCGGCGTCGAGGAGGACGAACGGCTCGTCCTTGGTGGAGCCGGCGATGCCCTTGTCCTCGGGGACGCCGAAGGTCTCGGCGACCTGGCACACCCGCTCCACGGCGACGGCGCTGAGCGGCCCGGAGGCCAGGGTGTCGCGGGCCTGGCGCACGGTGGCGTCGACCTCGCCGACGAGGATGGTGTACGTACCGAAGAGGCTGGCGCAGGCGGCGGCGACGAGGCCGATGGCCAGGATGACGACGTTGGTGACGGAGAGCCGGTTGCTGAGGGAACGCGGGAACCGCTTCACGGCGGCGGCCCGGCGGTGTCGGGGGCAGTCGCGGCTTCCGCCGGCTCCGCCGGGTTCGCCGGCCCGGCCTTTTCCGCTGGTCCCACGGGGCGCAGGCCGTAGCCGACGCCGCGGCGCGTCTCGATGAGCGGCGGGCCGAGCGGGTCGAGCTTGCGCCGCAGATAGCTGATGTACGTCTCGACGACGGTCGACTCCACCGCCGTGTCGAACTGCCAGACGCTGCGCAGCAACTGCTCCTTGGTGAGGATGCGCCCCGCGTTGCGCATGAGGTGGCGCAGCAGGTTGTACTCGGTCGGCGTCAGCTCCACGGGCGCACCCCCGCGCCGTACGGTGAACGTCGCCTCGTCCAGCTCCACGTCCCCGTGCCGCAGCACCCCGCCCGCCGGCACCCGCCCCCGGGTCCGGCGCAGCACGGCGCGCACCCGCGCGACCACCTCGTCGACGCTGAACGGCTTGGTGATGTAGTCGTCCCCGCCGAGCGCGAGCCCGCCGAGCACATCGGCGGGCGCGTCGCGGGCGGTCAGGAAGATCACCGCCGGCTCGTCCCCGTGTGCGCGCAACTCCCGGCAGACCTGCCAGCCGCTGCCGTCGGGGAGCATGACGTCGAGGAGGATCAGGTCGGGGGCGTGGGCACGGGCGAGTTCGAGGGCGCGCCGGGCGGTGGGCGCGGCGTGCACGGCGAAGCCGTGGAAGCGCAGGGTGATCTGCAGGATGTCGGCGATCCCGGGATCGTCCTCGACCACAAGAACGGACTCCCCCGCCGCACTTCGTTCTGTCGTGCCGCTCATGGCCCCAGTATCGGGGCGGAGGTCCGGTGGACGGCCGGGCGCGATTCTGCGAGTTCCCTGTGAGAAGTGGGCCGCGTACAGCCTGTATGGGTACGTACGCAGGGAGTGGACGGCGCACGGCGTTCAGCTCGGCGAGGAGGGCTGGCCGCGGGGTCTGACCTGTCCGGCAGCGGCCGTCACACACCGCCCGGCCGGCGCGACCGCCAGGCGGCAGGGCCGGGTCCGTGGGATTCGACCGCCCGATCCGGCGACGTGGCGCAACGTGGTCGTCGATGCCCACGCGCATGGCGCCGGAAGGGCCGTCCAGCCCGCGCGGCGGCCCGGAATGAGGGCTACCGACACAAACTCGGCACGACAGGTGCGCCAAAACGGGCTAAATCACCCACGGGGCGAGAGTTTTGCTCCGCAGCACGCCCGAACTTACCCGCAGACCCGTGAGCGGCCCCAACCCGGAGCCAGAAGCGGCCCCCGCGCACGACACCGGGACAAACTCGCAGCCACCCGACCCCCAAAGATACCCAAATCGCCCAGCCGCCCCGGCTTTTGCCCACCCACGCGCATCGGTGCCGGGGCGAGCCCGACTCCGATGCTCCGGCCCTCACCCGCCGGGGCCTTCCGCGACAGGGCGGGCCCAGTCCCGGGGCCCGGCCCTCCGTCCACCGGACCGCCCGGGGTCAGGCAGGCCCGACTCCGGTCTGCCACCCACGTCCGCCGCGGGCCACCCGCGACCAGGGCAGGCCCGACTCCGGCCTCCGCCCCCGTCCGCCGCGGGTGCCCGGGATCAGGGCACGCCCGGCTCCGGCCCGCGGCCCCCGTCCGCCGGGCACGGCATCCGTAGCCCTGCCGGAGGGTGCCCGCTCCCCCTGGGCCACCCTTAGCTGCCGGTCTGTCACGGGCCGGAGTCCGGAGTCAAGGGTGGGGCGAAGCCCCATCGCGCAGCGACGCCCCCGCAGCGAAGCGGAGGGGGCGCCCTTGACGCCGGACGCAGGCCCGACAATCAACAAGCGGGGTGGCCCGGGGGGAGCCCCAGCGACACCGGCCCACCCCGACACGGGCCCCACCGCACGTCGGCCCACCGCACGCGCCAACGCCCGCCCCGGGCACGTACCCCCGTACACCGGCCCGCTCGGCGAACCACCGTTCCGCCCGGCGCGTACCCCCGCACCCGCCCCACCCACCCCGCCGGCCAGCCGCCGACACCGACGACCCGGGCCCACTGTCAGAACGGGCGCATACCCTTGGGCGGGCGTGAGGGGACCTACGGCACCGGGCGAACGACGGACTCCCCGGCACCGGCCCCCGGCACCTGGCCACCCCACGTACCAACGCCCACCCCGACAAGT
>NZ_AXVU01000068.1:0-16349 GCF_000482585.1 Streptomyces sp. CNQ329
GATCTGTCGATCCACTTCCCGACCTGGACCGACTTCACCCGCACCTGCGGTAACAGCCGGGTATGGGCCGGTGTCCACTTCCAGGAGACCGTCGACCGGACCATCGTCTTCGGTGAGCAGTTCGGCGACCTGGCCTACGACTTCGTACAGCGGCAGGTCAAGGGCGACGTCGAGGACTGATCCCTTTTCACCACGGCGGCGGGCCCACCGGCCCGCCGCCCCGCTTCACGGTGCAGCCACCGATACCCGTTCCCATGGAGGGCCCTTCCCGGGTTCGCCCGAAAAGGACCTCCCTGCCAGAACAAGGAAGACGATCATGACGACGTCCGGACACACTTCTGTCACAGGTTCCTCGATAGGCCGCAGGTCACTGCTGGTCGGCAGTGCTTCGGCCATGGCGCTGTCGCAGTTGGTCTTCGCCCGCACGGCCGGTGCCGCCAGCGAGGAGCCGCCCGAACTCCCCGACCTGGACAAGGACAACTACGTCAAGTGGGCCCAGCCCGGCGACGATCAGGCCGGTAAGTCGCCCAGCCTGCAGTTCATCGGGCCGATGGACGCGACCGTCTTCCTGTGGACGAACCGCGCGGCGATGCTCGCGGCGTTCGACGCGCTGGCGCCTTACCACGAGACCGCGGTCGGCATCCACTCCCGGATTCCGCGCCGTCCTTCCAGCGAGTCCACCACCAACCGCAACATGAACATCGCCGTCATCTACGCCCAGCACGGCATCTGGAAGCGCCTGCTGCCCGATAACCTCGGCGCCCTGCGGCAGTTGATGACGGCGCTGGGCCTGAACCCCGACGACGAGTCGGAGAACCTGACCAGCCCGATCGGCATCGGCAACGTGGCAGCCAAGTCGGTCTGGAAGTTCCTGGAGCGCGACGGCATGAACGTCCTCGGTGACGAGGGCGGCCGCAGGTACAACCGCCAGCCGTGGGCCGACTACACCGGCTACGTGCCGGTGAACACGCCCTACAAGGTGAACAACCCCTCGCGCTGGCAGCCGCTGCTCGGCCCCCACAACGGCCGGCGCCTCGGCGGCGGCCCGGGCGACCTGGGCATCTACGTCGGCCAGGCCTTCGTGACCCCGCAGGCCGGCAGGACCACGCCGCACATCTTCAAGCACGCCTCCCGGTTCCCGATCGCCCGCCCCGATCACACCGACCACACCGATCCGCGCACCTACAAGCGCACGGTGGACGACCTGCTGGAGGCGTCGGCCTCGCTCACCGACGAGCGCAAGGTGCTCGCCGAGATCTACGACAACAAGCTCTGGGGCATCGGCCACTCGTCCATCGTCATCGCCCGCAGCCGCGACCAGGACAACCACATGGGCGTGCACGGCTGGGCGCAGTGGGTGCTGCAGAGCATCCTGGCGACCTTCGACACGCTGATCGCCGGCTGGTACCTCAAGGCCAAGTACGACACCGTCCGACCGATAACGGCGGTCCGGCACGTCTACGGCAACAAGAAGATCACGGCCTGGGGCGGTCCGGGCATGGGCACGGTCGACGACATACCCGCCAACGAGTGGACCAGCTACCTGACGCACAGCGACCACCCCGAGTACCCCTCGGGCTCCACGACGCTCTGTGCCGCCGGGTCGCAGAACACCCGGCGCTTCTTCGGCGACGACGTGCTGGACTGGACCTTCACCTTCCCGGCCGGCACTTCGCTGTCGGAGCCGGGGGTCACCCCCGCCAAGGACGTCGAGGTGCACTTCTCCACCTGGACCGAGTTCGACAAGCTGTGCGGCAGGAGCCGCGTCGACGGCGGCGTCCACTTCACGAAGACCGTCGAGCGGTCGATCAAGTGGGGTGAGCAGTTCGGCGACCTGACCCACGAGTTCGTGCAGCGGCAGGTCAGGGGCGAAGTCAAGGACTGACCGGCCGGCCGCAGAGATACGGGGGACCTCCCGGCACTCGGTCACGAGTACCGGGAGGCTCCCTTTTCACACGCGCCACCACATACACACCAACACCCCTCCAGGCAGAGTGACTTACGTCCCAATGAGAGGGCCTTGGCGTGCAACTACGGCCCGTGTCACTATTTGTGCACAATCAGCCTGCCCGAAAACAGCCTTGCGGCGGTGAGTCGAGCGCTCTACCGGCCGGTCTGTGCAGAGGTGGCCGGTTCCGGGCCTCTGGCCGGACGCACCCGGTATCGCCGGTGCGACGGCGCCCGGCGCGGCACCGCCTCGCCGGCGGGCAAGTCCACCTTCTGGTGCCGGTGTTCCTTGAGAGCATCAAGGATCCCGGCAACCGCACCGTTGATGTCTTCCCGTCCTTCTTCACCGGCTGCGCCATGGGCCAGGGCGGGGCGCAGCCGGTGCCGGCGTAACAGAACCGGCTGGAAGAATGCGGGTTCAGCGTCACCAAGGCAATCGCAGAGAATCCCGCCGGCATGCTGCCGCACGCCCTGCCCGCAGAGGCCGTTCCGAGTGCGACGAAGCACGCTGGATGAGCCCCGGTCCGGGTCCTCGGGCGGTGAGCCGGCGGCCACGGGCCCTGACGGGCCCGTCAAGACCCGCGGCAGCCAAAGCGGTTCACCCGGAGGTGCCCGTGGCTTCCTGGTCGTCTCTGCTCCCGCAGCACCACGATCACGGGCAGGCCGGCGGCATCTCCAACGGTTCACGGCGCCTGTGTGACGCGCCTGGCCGTCCCCGGCGCGGCTCTCCGCCCGCGCCGCCACGCGATGTGAACCGGCCCGTCCGACCACGTCCCCCATCGGCTTCGCACACGTCCCCATCGGCGTGCACCGAGCACCGCTGCACGGAGCGGCCACGCCGCCCCGCGGCCGGCGGCGCGATCCGGACCGCCGTACCGCCCGCGCAGCTTCACAGGAAAGGGGCCCCGGCCCATGAGCACGGAAGCCTCAGCAAGGCCGAGTCCGCAGGAGTTCATCGACGCCCGGCCCATGGGTCGCCGGCAGCGGCTCATCGTGAGGGTGGGCCTGCTCACGATGATCGCCGAAGGGCTGGACACCGGCATCGCCGGCTTCGTCTACCCCAGGATCAAAGAGGACTGGGAAGTCGGCGGCGGCGCGGTCACGGTGACCGTGACGCTGGGCGTCCTGGCCATGATCGTCGGCGGTGTGGCCGCCGGCCCGCTCGCCGACCGGCACGGGCGCAAGGTCGTCACCCTCGCGGGCACCGCCTGCTTCGGCCTGTGCACGGCCGCCATGGGATTCACCGACAGCATCGTCCCCTTCGCCGGGTTCCGCACCGCGGCCTGCCTGGGGCTGGGCGCCGTGCTGCCGTCCATGATGGTCCTCGTCGCGGACTGGATGCCCGCCCGGCGCCGGGTCCAGATGGTCGCGCTGGCCTTCGCCGGGGTGACCGCCGGCACCACCGTCGGCGGGATTCTCGCCTCGGTCCTGGTGCCCGCGTTCAACTGGCCCGTGCTGCTGGTGGTGTGCGGGATCATTCCGCTGCTGCTGATCCCGGCGATCGTCCGCGTCGTGCCGGAGTCCCTCAGCGTGCTCGCCGCCCGCAAGCGCCCGCAGGAGGAACTGCACGGCGTCCTTGCCTCCGTCCTGCCGGACGAGGACCTCTCCCGGGTCGACTGGGACCAGAGCACCCAGCGCAAGCGCCCGCGGCCCACCCCGCGGGCCGTGCTCTCCCGCGGCTTCGCCCGCACGACCCTCCTGCTGTGGCTGTGCTTCTTCCTGGGGCAGGGCATCGCATTCGTGATCATCACCTACCTGCCCGAACTGGCCGAGAACGAGGGCCTGACGGACTCGAAGGCCGCGGTGTCCGTCGCGGCGTTCGGATGGGGCGGCCTGATCGGACAGCTCTCGGTGTCCTTCGTCCTCAAGCGCTTCGACCGGTTCAGGGTGCTGGCCCTCCTGTGGGTGATGACCGCGGTGGGTCTCGCCGCCGCCGCCATGGCCGCCGGACGGTTCGTCGCGCTGCTCCTCACGGCGTTCCTCCTGGGGCTGTGCCTGCCGGCGGCCACCGCCGTGCTCCAGGCGATCGCCGCGGTCGCCTACCCGCCGGCCGTCCGCGCCACCGCCGTGAGCTGGGCCAACAGCGCCGGAAAAGCCGGCCCGCTGGCCGGCGGTGTCGCCGGCGGCCTCATGGTCGACGCGGACTGGTCGCTGGCCCGGGTCCTGCTCGTCCTCGTGCTGCCGGTCGCCCTCGCCCTGCTGGCCACACTGAGGCTGTACGCCCGCGGCCCCGGACAGCAGCACCGGGAGCCGCCCGTTCCCGGACCCCAGCCGGTTCCGGGCCTGAGCCCCGAACGGCCCTGACCCCACCGGGCCGTCAGGTCCCGTACCGCGTACGGGACCTGACGGCCCGCCGGCCCCGCCGCGCCGCCCGCAGACCCCACCCGGCACACCCGGCACACCCGACCGGCAGGCTTGTCATGAACCCGACATCACCCCCATCTGGGGAGACCTCTCAAGTGATAGCTGCTACCATTTAGCTATGGCTGTCAAAAAACGCGGGCCGGGGTCGGGCGGCCTGACGACCGGCGTCCCCGTCCTCGTTATCGGCCCGGTGCGCGAAGCCGTGAACAGTCAGGACGGCGGCATCGCATGAGTGCATCGGGCCGGCGGCGCCTTCGCGGTCCGCCGCATCCCCCGGCCGCCTCCCGTATCCACGCCCTGCCGGCCGCCGCTGATACCGGCGCGGCCCCCGCGCGGCGCAGGGCCGCCACCCACTGACGTCCGGGCCCACACCCCACCTCCCGTTCCCGGCGGCCGGTCCTGCCCAGCGCCGATTCCGCACGCCCTTTGAGAGGAATCCATGAGTACGAACCCCGAACAGGCGGCACCTGCTGACGGGAGCGGCGGGGGCGCGCCGGACGCGCGTCGGCTGCGCGCGATCCTGATCACCGTCTCGATGGCGCTGATGGCCGTCCTCGCGTCGGTGTCCGGGCTGAACGTCGCCCAGACGCACATGGCCGTCGACCTCGACACCTCGCAGGACACGGTCCTGTGGATCATCAACATCTACACCCTCGCGCTGGCCGCGCTGCTGCTGCCGCTCGGCGCGATCGGCGACCGCCTGGGCCGCAAGCCCACGCTGATCGCCGGGCTGGTCCTCTTCGGGGTCTCGAGCGTGGTGGCGGCCGTGGCGCCGAGCGCCGAGGTGATGCTTGTCGCGCGTGTGGTCAGCGGTATCGGCGCGGCCACGATCATGCCCATCACCCTGGCGGTCATCACCTCCACCTTCCCCGAGGAACAGCGCGGGAAGGCGATCGGCGTGTGGACCGGTGTCGCCGGAGGCGGCGGCATCCTGGGCATGTTCCTCTCCGCCTTCCTCGTCGACGTCGCCGACTGGCGCTGGCTGTTCGCCCTGCCTGTGGTGCTGATCGCCGCGTCCCTGGCCATGACGCTGAAGACGGTGCCCAACTCCCACGAACGTTCCGGGCATGCCTTCGACACCGTCGGCGCGCTGGTGTCCACCGTCGCGGTGGTCGGCCTCATCTTCGTCCTGCAGGAGGGGCCGGAGCGCGGCTGGACCGAGCCGGTGAGCCTGGTCAGCCTCGGCATCGGCCTCGTCGCCACGGCCGGTTTCGTGTTCTGGGAGCTGGGCCGCCGGGAGGCCGCGCTGCTGGACGTACGCCTGTTCCGCGAGCGCGGGCTGGCGGGCGGCTCGATCACGCTGGTCGTGGTCTTCGGTGTCCAGGCGGGTACGTCCGTGGTGCTCTTCCCGTTCCTGCAGGCGGTGCTCGACTGGTCGGCACTGCTGTCCGCGGCGGCGCTGATGCCCCTGGCCATCGCGATGATGATGGCCTCGGGCCTGGCCCCGAAGATGGCCGCGCAACTGGGTCCCCGCCCGACCATGGCCGCCGGTGTCGCGCTGACCGGTGTCAGCCTGGCGCTTCTGGCGCTGCTGGTCTCCGTCGACGGCGGCTACCTGTCGATCCTGCCCGGCATCATCGTCATGGGCATCGGTCTGGGTCTGGCCATGGTGCCCTCCACCGAGGCCATCACCCGTTCCCTGCCCGATGAGAAGCAGGGTGTCGCCTCCGCCCTCAACGACGTCACCCGCGAGCTGGGCACCGCGCTGGGCATCGCCATGCTCGGCGCCATCCTGACGGCCGGCTACCGCAGCACCATCGACGACAAGATGCCCGACGTCTCCGAGGAGACCGCGCACACCGCGCGGGAGGGTATCGCCAACGCCATCGAGGCCTCGGGCAGTTCAGGCACCCACGCGCAGGACCTGGTCGAGGCCGCACGGCAGTCCTACGTCGACGGATGGCAGCAGGCCATGTGGGTGGGCGTCGTCATCATGGGCGTGCTGGCCGTCTACATCGCCCTGCGAGGCCCGGACAAGCCCGCACCCGAGACCGTCTCGGGCAAGGATGCGGAGGCGGCGGGGGACGCCGAGACCGTGGCCGCCGGATGACCGCATAGCAACCGGATGAACAGCCGGGGCCCTTTCCTCCCGCCCGGCGGGAGGAAAGGGCCCCGGCCGATCGCCTGCGTCTTCGAGAGGCCCGCGGCGTGCGCCCGCCGGGTCACCACCGGGCGATCAGCGGCGTGTCCGCTCCCCGCTGCCGCCAGGTGTCGGTGAGGCGGGTGAGCCGGGCGGGGGCGGCGATGCCGCGTACGGCGGCGATCCTGCCGTTGCTGATGTCGAAGGTCACGGTGCCGACGACCCGGTCGCCGCGGACGGCCAGGATGGCGGGGGAGCCGTTGAGGCGCCCGTAGTGGAAGGCGAGGACGGTGCCGGCGGGCCGCCGCCTGGCGGGGGCGGGCGTGAAGCCGGCCCGGGCGACGGCGGCGATGCGCTGCGGGCCGTTGTAGTGCTGCAGCGTCCTGGTCAGTCCCGCACCGTCGGAGATCGCGGTGGCGTCGTCGGTGAGGAGCGCCACCAGGTGCTCGATGCGGCCGGAGGTGGCGGCGGCGAGGAATTCCTCGACGATTCTGCGGGCGGCCGCGGGATCGGCCGCGGTCCCGCCGCGGCGTGCGGCGGTGATGCGGCGCCGGGCCCGGTGGAGATGCTGCTGGCTGGCGGATTCGGTGATGCCGAGGATCTCGGTGATCTCCGCGTGGCTGCAGGAGAAGGCTTCGCGCAGGACGTAGACGGCCCGTTCGGCGGGGGAGAGGTGCTCCATGAGGGTCAGCACGGCCAGGGAGACCGACTCACGCTGCTCAAAGGTGTCGGCGGGGCCGAGCATGGGGTCGCCGTCCAGGAGCGGCTCGGGCAGCCGGACACCGGCGGTGCGCTCGCGGCGGGCCTGTGCCGAACGGAGCCGGTCGAGGCACAGGTTGGTGACGATCCTGGTCAGCCACGCCTCGGGGACCCGGATCCGTTCGCGGTCGGCGGCCTGCCAGTGCAAGAACGCGTCCTGTACGGCATCCTCCGCGTCGGCGGCGGAGCCGAGCAGCCGGTAAGCCAGCGAGGCCAGCCGGTTGCGGCTGGCCTCGAACCGGCCGGTGCCGAAGCGGTCCGTGGTGGTGCTGTCCACCTGGATCACCTTAGGTGGCTATGAGGTGTTCTGCCCGGCGTGTTCCTGTGGCGTGGCGGCCAGGCGGAGCCTGCGTTTCGGCCTGCCGATGGCCGGGTGGGAGACGCTCCACAGGGCGCCCTTGAGGATGCCGGATTTGACCCGGGCGGCCTTCCGGCCGCCCATGTACCCGGGCTTGGCCCGGGCCCGGTCGTCGACCAACTGCACGATGCCGTCCCGCCGGCCGAGGCTGATGTGGTTGCCGATGTACTCCAGCCTGGTGCTCGGGACCGGGCGGCCGGTCAGGCGTGCGGTGATCGCCTCGACCGCCTGCCGGCTGGTGGAGCCGGCCGAGGCGCACGACATCGGCAGCGGCCGGCCGTTGCAGTCGGGCGCGTAGACGCTGTCACCGACGGCGTAGACCTCCGGATGCGAGACCGAGCGCATGGTGGCGTCGACGACGATCCGGCCGCCCGCAGTGGTCTGCAGGCCGCCGGCGGCGGCGAAGGGCGGGACGGCGAACCCGGCGGTCCACACGGTCGCACCGGACGCCAGGCGGGTGCCGTCGGCGCAGAGCACCCGCGCCGGTTCGACGGCCTTCGCGCCGGTGTGCTCCCGCACGGTGATGCCCAGCCGGCGGAAGGTCTCGCGCAGGTGCCGGCGGGCCCCGGGGGAGAGCCGGTCACCCAGCGCGCCGCCGGCCACCAGCGTGACCGGCAGCCCGGGCCGGGACTCCGCGATCTCGGCGGCGGTCTCGATGCCGGTCAGGCCCCCGCCGACGACCAGCACGGGGTCGCCCTCGGCCAGGCCGTCCAGCCGCTCGCGCAGCCGCAGCGCCGAGGGGCGGCCGGCGACGTCGAAGGCGTACTCGGCCACGCCGGGAACGCCGTGGTCGTCGATGTGGCTGCCGAGTGCGTAGACGAGCGTGTCGTAGCCGATCTCCTCCTCGCCCCGGCCGCCGGTCACCGAAACGGCCCGGCGGGCGGGGTCGACGGCGTCGACGTGCGCCAGACGCAGCCGCACCCCGGTGCGGGCGAAGACGTCGGCGAGCTTGCGGGCCCGGATCTGCTGGCCGGTCGCAAGCTGGTGCATGCGCAACCGCTCGACGAAGTCCGGCTCCCCGTTGACCACGGTGATCTCGGTGTCCCCGGGATCCAGGCGGCGGACCAGCTTCCCGGCCGTGTAGGCACCGGCGTATCCGGCGCCGAGGACGACGATGCGGTGCTTACAGTTCATGGCATTGCTCCCGTTTTTTCGCTTACACCCCCTGAGCGGGACAATGCCGAGATTCCTGACAGGACTGCGATGTGATGTGAATCACACGTGCCGGGATGGGGGCCGTGACGGGCCGCGGACCGCCCGTCACGCGGACGGCTCCGGTCCGCCGCGCTGCCGCGCGCCGGACCGGAGCCGTCATCAGCCCAGTTCAGCTGCCGATGCTCTGCGGGTGCCGGAAGAAGTCCGGCGCGTCGTAGCGGCGCTTGACCGAGACCAGCCGGGAGTAGTTCTCGGCGTAGTACGACTCCCGCCAGTCGTCCCGGTCCGGGTTGGGGAAGCCGAGGTACGACTCGCCGCTCGAGATCGGGTCGATGACGTCGAAGCCCTGGGCGGGCCACACCAGGGCGGCCTCGGCCTCCTCCGCGGGCGGCTGCGGGTCCGCCAGCAGGGAGGCGAAGGCCACGAAGAACTCCGCGCCGCGGTGCACGAACGCGGTCGCGTCGCGGGGGAGATCCTTGCCGGCGCCGCCGAGCGACGTCAGATACAGGTACGTGGTCAGGCCCGGCCTGCGGTTGGCCTCGAAGGCGGCGAGCAGGTCAGCCGCCCCGGAGCTGCCCGTGGGGCGGTCGAGCAGCCGGGTCCGCTCCCTGAGGAAGGGGGTGCGCGGGATCCTGGCATCCGGGTTCGAGCCGGCGCGGTGGCACTCGTCCAGCGTGAACTGCTCGCAGCCGTAGACCGCCTTCATCCCCTTGTCGTAGGGAAGCTCGACCACGTGGAGAGTGGGCGTGGCACCCGACGCGGCGGCCAGCTCGTTCAGGACCTGCTCGCACTCCGCCTTCGGCCCGTGGTAGGCGCCGTGGAGCCTGATGACCGGCACGTTGCCCGGGGCGCCGTTGCTCAGCAGGATGGTCAGCGTCGAACCCAGGTTGCGCGAGGCGTTGTAGCTCCACTCCTGCCAGGCCGTGAGGATCTCCTGGGCCTTGTCCCACGGCCACGTGGAGTCGAAGGACACCACGCTGGGAGCCTGGATCGGACGCACCTCGAAGTCGGTGACCACGCCGAAGTTGCCGCCGCCGCCACCGCGCAGGGCCCAGAAGAGGTCGGGGTGCGCCTTCTCGGAGGCACGCACGACCCGGCCGTTGGAGAGAACCACCTCGGCCGAGACCAGGCGGTCGCTGGCATAGCCGAACTTCCGTACCTGAAAGCCGATGCCCCCGCCCGAGATGTAGCCGCCCATGCGCACGGTGGCGCAGGTGCCCGTGTTCACCTGCCGGTCGTAGCGCGCGAGCTTGGCCAGCGAGTCGACGCTCTGGATGCCCGGACCCAGGCGCACGTTCTGCTTGCCGGCGGGCAGCGCGTGGTTCAGCCGGGAGACGTCGAGGATCATGCCCTGGCCGGTGGACCAGCCCGCCAGGCTGTGGCCGCCGCTGCGGGTGTGCACCTGGATGTCGTGGTCACCGGCGAACTTGATCGCCGTGCTCACGTCCCGGACCGTCTCGCAGTAGACGACCGCCTGCGGCGTGACGGCGTCGAGCTCCACCAGGACGCCCTGCTTGGAATACGTGTACGCCTCATCGGAGGGCAGCACCACATCTCCCTTGAGATGACGGCGCAGTTGCCCCCACTTGCTTTCACTGCCGTAAACCGACCCCACCGATGATCCGACAGCGGTAGCCGCGAGCGCTAGGCCGCCGCCACCGCGGAGAAGGGACCGTCGACTCAGCATCTTTCCTCCAGTTACCAGAAATCCAGAACTGACAGGTGGCGGGGGTCTCCACCGGAGGAGCCTACAGGCCTGGTAACGCCTGGTCACGGGTGAGGTGATTTTGGTCGAGGCCGGGTGTGACAGCCCTCCCGCAGGGGCCTGCCCGCCGGGGCGAAACCCGTGCCGCCCCGGCGAGTTGACGCTCCGTCAGACGCCGCGGACCCCGCCCGGGCGGCCCTGGGAACCGCCGCCGGAAAGGGCCGGATGTCTCCCTCCGGCGGGCGTACCGGCAACCCGAACCTGACGCCCCATCAGGCAGGCGGGCGGGCCGTCCGGCGCCACCGCCCGGCGGCCGGCCGTGTCCGCGCCGCACCGCCGCGGCCGGACGCGGGCCCGGTGGCCGGACTCCCCAGCCCTCGGACCGAACGGGACGTAACCGGATATCTCACCCGCTCCGGATCCGGCCGGGGCGGCAGCTCCGGCCCTGCGGCTCACCAAAAGCCACCCACTCTCAAGTGAGAGCTGCTATCGTTTAGGCATGGCCGCCAAAAATCGCTGGTTGGCGCTGGTTGGTCTGACGATCAGCGTCCTCGTCATCGGATTCGATACGACGATCCTGAACGTCGCCCTCCCCACGCTGGCCGCCGACACCGGTGCCTCCGCGGGCGAGCTGCAGTGGATCATCGATTCGTACGCGGTCGTCTACGCCGCGGCCATGCTTCCCGCGGGTTTCCTCGGTGACCGCTTCGGCCGGCGCAAGCTGCTGATCCTCGGCCTTGTGATCTTCCTCGGCGGTTCCGTCATGGGCACGCTCGTGGACACGCCGGGCGCACTCATCGGGGCCCGTACGGTCATGGGCCTGGGCGCCGCGCTGATCATGCCGCTGACGCTGGCTCTCATCCCAACCCTGTTCAAGGGCGAGGAGCAGACCAAGGCGATCGCGATCGTCACCGTGGGTGTCTCGATCGGTCTCCCGCTCGGCCCGCTGATCAGCGGCTGGCTGCTCGACCACTTCTGGTGGGGCTCGGTCTTCGTCATCAACATCCCGCTGGTCGCCATCGGCATCCTCGCCGCCGTCCTGCTCATCCCCGAGACCAAGGACCCGGCGGCCCCCAGGGTCGACATGATCAGCACGGTGCTGGGCATCCTCGGCCTCGGCGCCCTCGTCTACGGCGTGATCGAAGCGCCCGCCGAGGGATGGGGCGACCCGGTCATCCTTGTCGCGATCACCGGCGGTGTGCTGATGCTCATCGGCCTCGTCCTGCGCGAGAAGCGTCAGACCCGCCCGATGGTGGACCTGGAGCTGCTGCGGACCCCGGCCTTCGGCTGGAACACGCTCTTCCTCATCCTCGGCATGTTCGTGTTCATGGGCCTGCTGTTCGTGCTGCCGCAGTACCTCCAGGTCATCCAGGGCAACGACGCCTTCGGCACCGGGCTGCGCCTGATGCCGCTCATGGCCGGCATGATCGTCGTCGCCAAGATCGTGCCGCCGCTGTCCGCCAGGTTCGGCACCCGGCCGCTGGTGGTCGCGGGCCTGCTCATCATGTCCACGGCCATGTTCATCGGCAGCGCCACGGACGAAAACACCGGCTACGGCTACTCGGTGGTGTGGATGGTCCTCGTCGGCCTGGGCACCAGCATGGTGATGGTGCCGGCCCTGGACACCGCCCTGGGAGTACTGCCCAAGGGCAAGGAGGGCACCGGCAGCGGCCTGAGCACCACCTTGCGCCAGGTCGGCGGCGCCATCGGCATCGCCCTGCTGGGAAGTGTCCTCAACGCCGTGTTCACCAACGAGATCGACACCGGCGGGGTGCCGGCGGAGGCCGCCGAGACCGCCGAGGAGTCCGTGGTCGCCGCGCAGGCGGTCGCGGCGCAACTGGACATGCCGCAGCTCGCGCAGTCCGCCGAATCCGCCTTCGTCAGCGGCATGAGCGTCGTGCTCCTGATCTGCGGCATCGCCGGCGTCCTCGCGGCCGTCCTGGCCACCGTCAAACTGCCCGACAGCCGGGAGAACAGGACGGCCGGGGAGAAGCCGGAGGACGAGGCCGGGGACAGGGCCGATGAGGAGACCGGCGGAAAGGCGGCGAAGGAGCCTTTGAGTGAGGCGCTGTCCGACGTGGCGGATGGTGCAGGGAAATGACTCAGGTGCCCTCAGCGGCGGTCGGTGCGGCGATGCCGGCGATTTCCGGCGCAGAAGCCGGCCTCGGCCTGCGTGAGCGCAAGAAGCTGCGCACGCGCCAGGCGATTCGGTCGGCTGCCCGCCGGCTGATCGACGAGCGAGGATACGACAGCACGACGATCGAACAGATCGCCGCCGCCGCCGAAGTTTCACCGAGTACCGTTTTCCGCTACTTTCCCAGCAAAGAGCACATCGTCCTGACAGACGACTACGCCACCTTCACGATGGCCTTTCTGCGTGAACGTCTCACGGACGGTCCGCCGCTTGCGGCCATGCGGGGAGTGCTGACCGAAATGGTGCGCGGCTTCTCCGGAGATTTCAGTGAGGATTACCGGTGGCGCCGCCAGCTCGTACGCAATGTGCCCGCAGTGCGGGCGCTGGTGGGCGAGTCCCAGGACAGGTGGATCGACACGGTCAGTGAGGTACTGGCCGAACGGGCGGACGTGCCCGCCGACAACCTCGAAATCCGTGTCCTGGTCGGCGCCGTGACAGGCGCCCTCCACCAGGTGCTGTGGGGAGACCGCAGCGAGGACACCGACCTGGCGGAGATGATCCAACGAGCCCTGGTGGTGCTGGAACAGCCCGACTCCCTCGGGCACTTCGGCACCACCGGATAGATGTCGCGTGACGTTTCCCCCGGCGACATGCGACAGCGCCTCCCGGCACTCGGCACCGAGTGCCGGGAGGCCCCTTCTCCGACGCCGGCAGTGCGCCCGCCCCCTCCGGGCGGCAGACCTGCCGGGATCCGCACGGCGCCCGGCCGGCCCCAAGCCGCCCCCGGTAGCGGCGGGTTCATCCGGCACGAGCGACCCGGCCGGCCCCCCGGCGGCCGGCAGCCCGTGCCGCGCCACCACCAGGCCGGGCTGCCGGCCGGGCACGGTGGCGCCCCGGCCGGTGCCGGCCGTGCACCGGCCGGCACCGCGCTCCGGCCCGGATCCCGCCGCAGCGGGAACCGGGCCGGCGGCACTCATCTCACGCGGGATCGGGCTCGCCGAACCAGCGGCGCAGGGCCTCGTCGAGACCGGACCGGTCGCTGCCCGCCCAGGCGACGTACCCGTCGGGGCGGACCAGCACCGCGGTGACCTCGTCGAAGGGCGCCGGCAGCTTGCCGGCGACGGTGGTGACCCGGCCCTTCCAGCCGGCCGCGGCCGCCCGCAACTCCGGCGTGTCCGCCAGGTCGAGCAGGACGCCCTGCGCCTGGTGCAGCAGTTCGGCGGTCTGCACCGGCCCGTCCGGGGTGTCCAGCGTGCGCGGCGGCAGACGGTAGCCGGCCAGAGGGTGCGCGTCCGGGCCGACGTCGTAGCGGATGTCGATGTGGCTGACCGCACCCGCCAGATGCCGCTTGACCTCGTCCAAAGCGATCAACTCGGTGTACAGGTCGCGCAGCGCCTGGGTGTCGTCGCCGCCGAAGATGGTCATCCCCTGGGCGCGGGTGTTGGACAGCAGCCGGGCGCCCACCGGGTGACGCTCCCCGTGGTAGGTGTCCAGCAGACTCTCCGGCGCCCATCCCCGGACGGTGGCGGCGAGCTTCCAGCCCAGGTTGACCGCGTCCTGGATACCGGTGCTCATGCCCTGCCCGCCCGCGGGGAGGTGGATGTGCGCGGCGTCGCCGGCGAGCAGCACCCGGCCCTTGCGGTACTCGGCGGCCTGACGGGTGGCGTCGGTGAAGGAGCTGACCCACAAAGCCTCGCCACCGGAGATGTCCTCGCCGGTCACCCGCTGCCACGCCTCGGCGACCTCGGCGAACTCGGGGTCCTCGCTGAAGTCCTCGGGCGACGTGCCGTACTCCGAGAGGATGATGCGGGCCACGCCGTCGGGCATCGGGAAGACCTGCACCAGGCCGCCCGGCAGCCGCTCACCGAGCAGCCGCAGCCGCACCCCGCTGCCGACCACGTCGGCCAGGTACATCAGCTGGGTCCCCGAGGTGCCGGGGAAGTCGATTCCCGCGGCCTTGCGCACCGCGCTGCGCCCGCCGTCGGCGCCGACCAGGAACCGCCCGCGCAGGTGTTCCTGCCCGCCGCCGGGGGTGGACACGGTGACCGTGACGCCCTCCTCGTCCTGCTCCAGGGCGAGGAACTTGTGGCCACGGCGGATGTCGGCACCCCGTTCGAGCGCCCATGCCTCCAGGATCGCCTCCGTCTGGGACTGCGGGATGCCGCGGGCCCCGAAGTGCGCGTCCTCAAGGATGGTGTAGTCGAACGGGACGCCACCGAAGTGGCCCATCGGGCTGGTCTCCAGCTCGCCGTAGCGGGCGGCGAGACCGCGCTGGTCCAGGGTTTCCAGGGTGCGTGCGGTGAACCCCAGGGCACGGGACTGGCCGGTCGGCTGCTGGAGTTCCTCGGCGACGATGACGCTCGCCCCGCCGAGGCGCAGCTCACCGGCCAGCATCAGTCCGGTGGGGCCCCCTCCGACGACGATGACGTCCGCATCCGCGTTCGCTGTCCTGTCCATGTGGGTGGTTTCCTCACTGTACGTCGAGGCGGTGTTCCCGGTTCCGTCGTGCTGGGGGCGCTGCCCTCGGGGCGACGGTGCGGCGAGGCCGGCACGGTGTGACGGCAGGCGAGACCAAGAGGACGTGCCTCACCTGCATCAGGCCGTCTCTCCCTGCCCATAGTTGAACAGGCACACCTCGATGAGACCTCGTATCTGTCTGGAAGACCGCGGAAGATCTGCCGGGGAGGGGCGCTGCCCGCCGCCGGAGAAACGGCGGGCGCCGTGCCGGCGCTGGAGACGCCCGTAACGACCAACCGCCCCTCGCCGCACCGCCCGTGGCGTGCGGTGCACCGCCGCCGGCCCGGCCCGCCGCCCGCGCAGAACGCCAGGCCGGCCGCCGACTGCCCGTCAGCGACGGTGCCACCGGCGGCCGTTGGCGCAACCGGACTACAGCGCAGCCCTTATCCGCAGGTCAGAGGGCATCCCAAGGGCCGCCGGCCCGGGCTTTTCTGCCCCTGGAAGCCGCGCCGGCCGGGCGGCGGACGGAAGGGCGCCCCCGCGCCCAGAGTGATCCACGTCACTCTGGGGTGAGCTTGGCCGGAAGGATGCGGGCGTGTCACTATTCCTGCACGCCCCTCCTGCCTGAAATCGACACAAGACGGTCGTTTGGGGCCGCGTTCGCCGGCTCAGCCAGGCGGCATCCCGTCCATGTCCTGCACCCGGCCGCGGGCCGGTGCTCAGTGATGCCGCGGTCCGGTAGCCGGTCACGGACCGTGACGGATCCTGCTTGCCCCGCGGTTCATGCTGGTCAGCAAGCCGACGTATTCCCTTTACCGGAAGGCGTGCCGGGCGGCGGTGTCGAAGACGCCGGTGTCCGGCTCTGCGGAAGAGTCCGAAATCGAATCACGTGCCTGCGCCGGCGCACGCCAACGTATGTGTCGGCGGCACGCCAAACCGGCGTACAAAATCCGCCAGATATCAGCCCGTTCGGCTGCCGACTTCCGGTCGGAGAAGCCGACGCCGCCACTGAGCCTCAGTGCCGTCTATGCCGAGAGGTGGCAGGCGATGACGGCCTGCCGCCAGCTCGACGTCTCCTCTCGAGAAGTGGATTCCGGATATGCCGAGGTTATGCAAACCGGCGATGAATGCGCCGGAACATGTCATCACAGTGGAAGAGACTCTGGAATTTGCCGAACAGGCACACGCCGGGAAGCCGCAGCTCCCGCTGGCACTTCGCCTGATCAGGAATACGGGGGTGCGCAAGCGGCATATTGTGCAGCCCATCGAGAAGACACTCGGCCACCCGGGTCTGACCGAACGTAACCGCATCTACGAGGCCGAGTCGAAGAAGATGTGCCCGCCGGTCATCGAAGAGGCCCTGGCCAACGCCGAGGTGACGGCGCGTGAC
>NZ_AXVU01000069.1:0-15721 GCF_000482585.1 Streptomyces sp. CNQ329
CTGCGCCCGGATCGGCGCCTGCGCCCGGATCGGCGCCTGCCCCGGCGGCTGCGGCCGGGGGCGTTGCCGCCGCTACGGCTCCGGGGGTGCCCGCGCAGCAGGGGGGCGGGGCGGCGGGAGCCGCTTCCGTGCGGCAGATGTGGCCCGACATCCTTGAGGCCGTCAAGCACCGGCGGCGCTTCACCTGGATTCTGCTGAGCCAGAACGCCCAGGTCACCGGGTTCGACGGGGGCACTCTCCAGCTCGGCTTCGCCAACGTCGGCGCCCGGGACAGCTTCGTCAACGGCGGCAGCGACGAGGTGCTGCGCGAAGCGCTGGCGGAGCGGTTCGACGTGCAGTGGAAGGTCGAGGCGATCGTGGACCCGACCGGCGGCGGGGGCGGACCCGCGGCCGGGCCCGGCGGCGGCGGAGCGCCCGGGGGCGGAGGGGTCGGCGGCGGAGGGTTCGGCGGCGGCCCCGGCGGCGGCCCCGGCGGTCCCGGCGGCCCCGGCGGCTCCGCGGCGGGCGGCGGGTTCGGGGGTGGCGGCGGCGCCGGGTTGCGGCAGTCCGTACAGACCCCGCCCGCCCCCTCCGTGCCGGCGCCCGCTCCCTCCCGGCAGCCCGGGCCCCCGGCGGCCGGCCTGGGCGGGCCGCCCCCGCCCGACCCCGGGCCGCCCCCCGACCCGGGCCCGCCTCCCCCGCCGCTGGAGGAGGACATCCCCGACGAGGACGACCCCGACCTCGACGACACCGCCCTGTCCGGTCACGACCTCATCGTCCGCGAGCTCGGCGCCACCGTGATAGAGGAAATCCGCCACGACTAGGCGGTCCGCCCGCCCGCGTCCTCCGGAAGGATGAGGACGGCGGGAGACCACGACTCCCGGCGGGGCAACGCCGAAGGTGCGCGTCCTTCCTGCGATGGACGGCATCGCGGCGGCTGAGAACGTAGGCTCGCCTGGACCGGTCCGACACCCGGCCGGCGACCTGGACGACATAGGTACAGAGAACTGCAGTAGCGCGACAAGGAGCGAGCGACGTGATGCCTGGTGGTGGCCAGCCCGACATGCAGCAGTTGCTGCAGCAGGCCCAGAAGATGCAGCAGGAGCTCGCCTCCGTCCAGCAGGAGCTGGCCGAGACGCCGGTCGAGGGGAGTGCGGGCGGCGGGCTGGTGAAGGCGACGGTGACCGGCTCCGGTGAGCTGACCGGGCTGGTGATCGACCCGCGCGCCGTCGACGCCGAGGACACGGAGACCCTGGCCGACCTCGTCGTGGCCGCGGTCCGGGATGCGAACAACGCCGCGCAGCAGCTCCAGCAGGAGCGGCTCGGCCCGCTCGCACAAGGGCTCGGCGGCATGCCGGGGCTGCCCTTCTGACCCCCGCCTTCCGTCGTCCCGGGGGCCGTTTCCGGCCGTCCCGGATCTGCCGGGGACCGTCACCGGAGGCCGCCCCGGAAGCGGGTTGAACCCGGCGGTAGCGGCTAGCTTGGTGCAGGAGAGCGGACACGAGAGAGGCGTTGCGTGTACGAAGGCGTGGTTCAGGATCTGATCGACGAACTGGGCAGGCTGCCCGGCGTCGGTCCCAAGAGCGCGCAGCGCATCGCCTTCCACATCCTGCAGGCCGAGCCGGCCGACGTCCGCCGGCTGGCGCATGCGCTGACCGAGGTGAAGGAGAAGGTCCGGTTCTGCGCGGTCTGCGGGAACGTCGCGCAGGAGGAGCAGTGCCGGATCTGCGCCGACCCGCGGCGCGATCCCGCCGTCCTGTGCGTCGTGGAGGAGCCCAAGGACGTCGTGGCCATCGAGCGGACCCGTGAGTTCCGCGGGCGGTACCACGTGCTCGGCGGCGCGATCAGCCCCATCGAGGGCGTCGGCCCGGACGACCTGCGGATACGGGAGCTGCTCGCCCGGCTCGCGGACGGCGCCGTGACGGAGCTGATCCTCGCCACCGACCCCAACCTCGAAGGCGAGGCCACGGCCACGTACCTGGCCCGCATGGTCAAGGCCATGGGGCTGAGGGTGACCCGGCTGGCCAGCGGTCTGCCCGTCGGCGGCGATCTGGAGTACGCGGACGAGGTCACCCTCGGCCGCGCCTTCGAAGGCAGGCGGTTGCTCGATGTCTGAAACGGAACCACGTGCCCGCCGGCTGGATCCCGGCGCAGCGCCCGGCAGACCGGCAGGCCGCCGCACGCGGCCGGGCGGTGTGCGGGGCGCCGACAGAGGAGGTCTGCTCGATGTCTGACGCCACCCTGCACCAGGCGACGCAGGACCCGGACAGCTTCGCGGTCCAGATCGCCGACTCGATCGAGAGCTTCATCGTCGCGGTCACCGAGGTCGCCAAGGGCGACGAGCCGAACAGCGCGGTGCCCTTCCTGCTGCTGGAGGTTTCGCAGTTGCTGCTGGCCGGCGGCCGGCTGGGGGCGCACGAGGACTTCGTGCCGGACGAACGGTACGAGCCGGACACCGGCCCCGAGCCGGACGTGGACGAGCTGCGCGAGCGGTTCGCCGAGCTGCTGGACCCGGTGGACGTCTACTCCGAGGTCTTCGACCCGTACGTGCCGCGCAGCACGCCCGTCGCCAGCCGGATCTCCGACGATCTGGCCGACGTGATCACCGACCTGCGGCACGGCCTCGCCCACTACGCCGCGGGGCGGGTCAACGAGGCGCTGTGGTGGTGGCAGTTCTCGTACCTGTCCAACTGGGGCCCGACCGCGAGCGCCTGCCTGCGCGCGCTGCAGTCGCTGGTGGCGCACGTGCGGCTGGACACGCCCCTGGGGGAGCTGGACGGGCTCGACACCGACAGCGACGCCGCGCTGGACGACGGGCGGCTGGAGGAGGAGGCGGGCCGCGTGATGGTGGAGGAGATCGCGGAGCCGCTGGGTCTGCGGCGTACCTGAGCCGGGAGCGCGGGCAGGAGACGCGGGAGGGCCGAGGGGCGCGAACGCCTTGTGTGCGCGCCGAGTTCGCGCCCGGCCGCTCCCGTTCACGCCGGGCCGTGCCCGGATTGTGGGGCTCCGGATGTGACCTGCCTTACGTTTCCGTGTGCCCGCGGTGGTCCCGGGCAGGTGCGTTCCCGAGCCGGCGCGCCCCGTGGGTATCGGCCGGCTCGGTAGACTGAGCTGACCGGAACACCATTGCGAGGAGCGCACGTGGGCCTTGTCGTGCAGAAGTACGGCGGCTCTTCCGTCGCCGACGCCGAGGGCATCAAGCGCGTCGCCAAACGGATCGTCGAGACCAAGAAGGCGGGCCATCAGGTCGTCGTCGTGGTGTCCGCGATGGGCGACACGACGGACGAGCTGATCGATCTCGCCGAGCAGGTCTCGCCCATCCCCACCGGCCGTGAACTCGACATGCTGCTCACGGCGGGCGAGCGGATCTCCATGGCGCTGCTGGCGATGGCGATCAAGAAGCTGGGTCACGAGGCGCTGTCGTTCACCGGCAGCCAGGCGGGTGTGATCACCGACGCCGTGCACAACAAGGCGCGGATCATCGACGTCACGCCCGGCCGGATCCAGGAGGCGGTGAACAAGGGCGCCATCGCGATCGTCGCCGGCTTCCAGGGTGTTTCGCAGGACAGCAAGGACATCACGACGCTCGGCCGCGGCGGCTCGGACACCACGGCGGTGGCGCTTGCGGTGGCGCTGGAGGCGGAGGTCTGCGAGATCTACACCGATGTGGACGGCGTGTTCACCGCCGATCCGCGGGTGGTCAAGAAGGCCCGTAAGATCGACCGGATCCCGTACGAGGACATGCTCGAACTGGCCACCAGCGGGTCGAAGGTCCTGCTGCACCGCTGCGTCGAGTACGCCCGCCGGTACAACATGCCCATTCATGTCCGCTCCTCGTTCTCGGGGCATCCGGGCACGTGGGTAGGCAATATCTCCGAGGGAGCAGAAGGCATGGAGCACGCGATCATCTCCGGAGTCGCGCACGACGTCTCCGAGGCGAAGATCACGGTGGTCGGGGTTCCGGACAAGCCGGGCGAGGCCGCCGCCATCTTCCGGGCGATTGCGGACGCCGAGATCAACATCGACATGGTGGTGCAGAACGTCTCGGCCGCCGCCACCGGCCTGACCGACATCTCCTTCACCCTGCCCAAGACCGACGGCCACCGCGCGATGGAGCTGCTGACCAAGGCGCAGCCGTCGATCGGCTTCGAGTCCCTGCGCTACGACGACCAGGTCGGCAAGATCTCCCTCGTCGGCGCGGGTATGCGCTCGCACCCGGGCGTCACGGCCACGTTCTTCGAGGCGCTGTCCAACGCCGGGGTCAACATCGAGCTGATCTCGACCTCCGAGATCCGCATCTCGGTGGTGACCCGCGAGGACGTCGTCAAGGACGCGGTACGCGCCGTGCACACGGCGTTCGGCCTCGACAGCGAGAGCGACGAGGCGGTCGTCTACGGCGGCACCGGCCGCTGAGCCGGCCGTGTGACATCGATCGGTTGGTCCATACCGCTTGCGCCGAACCCCCTTGCCATCCGACGATTTCGGTTCGCGCCGTCTGCAACCGCGGCGGCGCCGCGAAGCGTCTCTGTCCCTGCCCGCATTGGCCGGCCGCACGGGTATCGAGGGAGTGGGCATGGCAGTACGCGCGGTAACACGACAGCCGTTGCCGCCGTGCGCGTACAACCTTGACGGGGGTCGGTGTGTCAAACAGGCGTGGCAGAGGCACTCAGCATTGCGACCCTCCCGGCCGGCCCCGCGCTGCGCCCCGGTACGTCCGCGGCGCCCCGGGGGCTGCCGGTGATCGCGCCGTGGTCTGCGCGGCCCGCCGCGAAGAAGTCCGCGGCGGACGCTGACGACGCCGTGACGGAGGGCACCAGCGTCGATCACCTCACCGAGACGTACCAGACCCACTACCGGTCGCTGCTCGGTCTCGCCGCGCTGCTGCTCGACGACCTGGCCTCCTGCGAGGACGTGGTGCAGGAGGCGTTCATCCGCGTGCACTCCGCGCGCAAGCGGGTCAAGGACCCGGACAAGACCCTCGCCTATCTGCGGCAGACGGTCGTCAACCTGTCACGTTCCGCGCTCCGTCGGCGCATCACCGGGCTGAAGCTGCTCTCCAAGCCCATGCCCGACATGGCCAGCGCGGAAGAGGGTGCGTATGAACAGTTGGAGCGCGACCAATTGATCCAGGCGATGCGAGGGCTGCAGCGCCGGCAGCGCGAGGTGCTCGTGCTGCGTTACTTCGCGGACATGACCGAGGCTCAGGTGGCCGACGCGCTGGGCATCTCGCTCGGCTCCGTCAAGGCGTACGGCTCCCGGGGCATCGCCGCACTGCGAACAGCCATGGGAGCGCGGGCATGAGCGAGCGTTTCTACGGATCGGGACCGCCGTGGGAGCAGGGCTCCGAGGAGTCCGGCGGGTCGGGAGCGGTGTCCGGGGCCGGACGAGCGGCAGTGGAGGTGGCGGAGACGGCGGAGCTGCCGGATGTGGCGGCGGGCTCGGACGAGGTGACGGTGCCGGAGGCCGGGACGGCGGGGCCGGAGCCGGCGGTGCCGGACAACGGGCCGAAGACGCAGGATGCGGCGGGCGCGGCGGGTACGGCCCGAGGATCCGGTGCGGGCTCGGGTGAGCCGGGCGCGGTGCCGGGCCGTTCCGGCGGATCCCGCGCTTCCGGCGGATCCCGCGCATCCGGCGGGTCCGGAGGCTCTGAGCAGTCCGGTCGTTCGGATCGGCCGGACGGACCCGGCGGGCCGGACGGCTCCCTCGTCCCGGACGGTCTCGACGGCTCCGGCAGTCGCGACGGTGACGGTGGTGCCGGTCGGCCGGGTGGCGCTACCGGCTCCGGTGGCGCGGGCGGTTCCGGCGGGGACGGTTTCCCGCAGTGGCCCGGTGGCGACGGCGACGGGGACGACGGCGACGACGCGGACCGCGAGGACGAGTTGCGGCTGCTGCTGCACTCCGCGGTCGACGGTCTGGAGCCGGCGCCCGGCACGCTGCAGTATCTGCAGCGTGCGGTGCCCGCGCGGCGTACCCGCCGCCGCCAGTTGATCGCGGTCGCCGCGGTCGCGGTGATCGCGCTGGCGGTCTCGGTGCCCACGTTCATGAACGTCGCCGGCTCGACCAGCGAGGAGAACCCGCGCCAGGACATCGCCAACAGCCGGATTCCCGGCGCGGGGCAGAAGGGCGGGGGCGGCGCCGTCGAGGGCAACGACTCCGACGCCACCGCCGGCAGCAAGGAGCCGAGCGACAAGGAAGAGAAGACCGAAAGCCCCGGGCACGACGAGAACACCGCCCCGCCGACCGGTGGCTCCGAGGGCACGACCACCGCCGAGCCGTGCGCGCCGACGCAGGTCAGCCAGCCGGTAGGGGCCAGCGGCACGCCGGACGAGGCGGGCCGGGTCACCGGATCCTTCACCGTCACCAACGTCTCCGCCACCGCCTGCGTGGTCGAGTCGTCCGACGGCGTGCAGGTGGGCGGCACCTTCGGTGCGGCGAGCGCGAGCTCGGTCGAGACGCGCACGCACACCCCCGGCGACGCCGCCACGGACCTGCTCCCGTCTCCGGAGACCACCGGTGCGCTGGTGCTGGCGGCCGGCGAGTCGTACGTGGTGGAGTTCGCCTGGGTGCCGGAGACCAGCAGGGACGGCGGCTGCACCGGCACCGCCACCACGCCGGCACCGGGCCCCACCGGCGAGACGCAGTCGTCGGCGGACGAGACGCAGTCAGGGACCGATCAGGGAACCGAGACGGGCGGCGACACCGGCGGGACCGGCGAACCGGGCGACGGCGAGGGCACGACCGAGGGATCCGTCACCCTGACCCACGCGCCGGAAGCCGACTCCTCCTCCGTGGCCAGCGTCACGGTCCAGAACGCCTGCGCGGGCACCGTCTACTACACCGAACCGCTGCCGAGCGCCTGACCCGTACCGCCACCCGGCACCGACCCGGGTCCCCGACCGGGCACCGGGGGGCCGGGGACCCGGCTCAGGCCGTACGGCGCACGGGGCGCCGCAGACCCGGGCTCGCGCCGATGCGGCCCCCTGGCGGGCCGCCGCCGGGGGAGGCCGTACCGTGGAGGCGTGTACCGGTTCCTGCTGACGCCCCGGTGGTGGGTCGTCAACATCCTCGCCGCACTGGCCGTCCCGGTCTGCCTCGCCATGGGGAGCTGGCAGCTGAGCCGCTTCGAGACGCGCGTGGACACCCACCAGGAAGCGCAGGAGCAGCAGGCCCGCGCCGCCGACGGCGTCACCGGCCGGCCGATGGCCGAGCTGCTGCCCGTGACCCAGGAGACGACCGGCGAAGCGGCGACCGTCACCGGGCGCTACGGCCCCCAGCTCCTCGTCCCCGACCGCACCCTCGACGGCGAGACCGGCTTCTACGTGCTGACCCTGCTGCGCACCGACGCCCCCGTGGGCGGCGACGCCGGAACCCGTACCTCCGTCCCCGTTCTGCGCGGCTGGCTGCCCGGCGAGGCCGACCCGGCGAAGGCCCCCGAGCCGCCCGCCGGCGAGGTCACCGTCACCGGCGCCCTGCAGGCGTCCGAGCACCAGGGCTCCCCCGGCGTGCACACCGAGGGCGGGCTGCCGCGCGGTCAGGTCGGCATGATCAGCGCCGCGGCGCTGGTCAACGTCGTGGACGAGCGGGTCTCCCCGGCCTGGATCACCCTCTACGAGGGCGATGGCGGGATGCGGCCCGTGCCCGCCGAGGTACCGCAGGGCAGCGGGCTCGACCTCAAGGCGTTCCAGAACCTCGGCTACACGGCCCAGTGGTTCGTTTTCGCCGGCTTCGTGATCTTCATGTGGCACCGGCTCTTCCGCCGCGAGGCGGAAGTCGCCCGCGACCTGGCCCTCGGCCTCACCTCCCCCGATCCCGGCCCGGGCCCCCGGGCTGCGGATCCGGCCGCGGCGGCTGCGGAGCCAAGCCCGGAATCAGATGACGGCGAACGAAATCGAGCTCCAGCCTCAACTGCTTGATCCGCTCCTCCACGACGAGCGAGCCGTGCCCCGCGTCGTAGCGGTACACCTCGTGCGCATGCCCCCGCTGCGCCAGCCGCTCGACGTAGTTCTCCACCTGCCGGATCGGGCACCGCGGATCGTTGACCCCCGCGGAGACGAACACCGGGGCCCGCACCTGGTCCACGTACGTCAGCGGTGACGACGCGGCGTAGCGCTCGGGGACCTCGTCCGGCGAGCCGCCCATCAGCGTGCGGTCCATCGCCTTCAGGGCCTCCATCTCGTCCTCGTACGCCGACACGTAGTCCGCGACGGGCACCGCGGACAAGCCCAGCGCCCAGGCGTCCGGCTGCGTGCCGAGGGCGAGGAGCACCAGATACCCGCCCCACGAGCCGCCGCCGACGACCAGCCGCTCCGGGTCCGCGAGACCGGAGACGACGGCCCACTCCCGCACCGCGGCCACGTCCTCCAGCTCGATGAGCCCCACCCGGTGCTTGAGCGCGTCGGTCCACTCCCGGCCGTAGCCGGTGGACCCGCGGTAGTTGACGCGGACCACGGCGAAGCCGTGGTCGACCCAGGCGGCCGGGCCGGCCGCGAAGGCGTCGCTGTCATGCCACGTCGGGCCGCCGTGCACGTCGAACAGGCAGGGGAAGGGGCCCTCGCCCGCCGGCCGCTGGACCAGCGCGTGGATCCGCCCGCCCGGCCCGTCGACCCAGACGTCCTCCACCGGCACCGACCGCGGCGCCGCGGGGCCCGGCGGCTGCAGCACCACGGCCCCCTCGGCGGACCGCACCTGAGGCGGCTCCGCTCCCGACGACCAGTGGAACTCCACCGTGCCGTCCGGCCGCGCCGTCGCCCCCGAGATCGTCCCCGGCGGGGTCTCCACCCGCTCCAGGACGCCGGAGCCGGCGCCCTCGAGTCCGTACCGCCACAGCTCGCTGCGTGCCTGGTACGTATGCAGGACGAGCAGCGCGCTGCCGTCCGGATACCACTCCGCCGACACGTCCCCCGGCAGGTCGAGCTCCAGCTCCCGGGTCCGGCCCGCGACCGGGTCCCAGATCATCGGCTCCCACCGCCCGCGCCGCTGGTGCCCGACGAGCAGCCGCGGATCGCCCGCCACCGGCGCGAAGCCCAGCACCTCCAGGCCCAGTTCCTCCCGGCCACCCTTGGTGTCGTCCAGCTCGGCGACCAGCGGTTCCGCGCCGGGGGAGCCGCCGAGCCGCAGCACCCGCAGGGCGGCGTGCATCGCGTCGCCATGCTCGGTGTGCTCGATGGCGAGCAGCCTGCCGTCGTGCGAGAGGTCGCCGACGCCGGCGGACTCCCGGTGCCGGTAGATCTCGCTGGGCTCGCCGCCGGGTCGGACGAGGTGGATCGTCGTGCCCGTCTCCTCCGTGGACCTGCCGACCACCGCCGTGCCGTCCCGCCCGAGGGCCAGGCCGGCCGAGTACGCCGCCGGCAGTCCCGGCGCCGCCGCCCGGTCCTGCCCCGGCGAGGCGCCCGCGAACGGCTGGCGCCGCCACACCCCGAACTCGTCCCCGTCGGTGTCGCAGAACCACCACACCCACTCGCCGTCCGGCGTCAGGGCGCCGTCCGTCGTGCCGTTGGGCCGGTCGGTGACCTGGCGGACGCCGCCCGTGCTGCGGTCCCAGGCGTACAGCTCGAACGTGCCGGTCACGTTCGACACGTACAGCGCGCGATGCGGCGCGTCCTCCGCCCACCCGGGCAGGCTGATCCGCGGCGCCCGGAACCGCCGCTCCCACGCCGGCGCCGGGCCCGCCGCCCCGCCGGGGCCGGCGTCCGGCCGTCCGCTGCCCGCCCCGCCGCCGGCCGCTTCGCCGCGGCCGTCTGCGTATCCTGCGCCGTCCTCGTAACCCTCGCCGCCGACGCTCGCGTCGCCACCGGCACGGCCCGTCGTGCCCCCGTCGATCTCGCTCATGCCGACATTCTGCGGCCTCGCCGGAGCCGAGCGGAGCGCGCACCGCCCATCTGTGGATTACTGCCCAGTTGTGGATAAACCCCGTCGCCGCGGTCCCGCGCCACCGGCCCGTAACGCCGGTCCGCGCCACCGGCCCGTAACGCCGACCCGCGCCACCGCCCCCGGCGCCCCGGGTGCTACGGCCGCCCGCCCGAGACCGCGTACTCGAACAGCGCCTTGTTGCTGTTCCGCTTGCGGATGACCTCCACCTCGACCCCCGCGAAGCCCGCCTCACGAAGCAGCGCCGCGTACCACTCCTGCGCCGGCACCTGGTTGCCGTAGAACGTCGAGTTGCCGATCACGTAGACCACCCGCCCGCCGCCGCGCACGTTCGTGTACGCCGCCCGGAAGTGCCCCCACATGTCGTGCACGTACTTGCCCACGTAGTTCGCCAGCAGCGGTCCGTTCCGCCCGCCGTCCCGGCGGATGGCCGCCTGGGTCCGGGCCAGCTCGCCCGCGACCGGCTCCGGGAGGACCCCGGCCTCCGGCCCCGGCGGGCGCCAGGCCCGTACCCGCGAGGTGGCCGCGCCCCAGGTGCCGCCGATCGCCTGCCAGTCCAGCCGGCCCGCGTCCTCCGCCCGGCGCAGGTGCCGCATCCAGTACATGTACGGGCGCAGCTCGCGGATGTACGACATGCGGTTCACGTACGGGGGCGAAGTCAGCAGCAGGTCGCAGGGGGCGAGCCGGCCGGCCGCCGGCTGCATGACGCGGGAGTCGCCGTACAGGACGTGTGCCGCGCCGGGCAGCGGGGTCGCGGCGTTCGCGAGCGTGGTGCCGGCCTCGCGGCGAAACGTCTCCAGCACGTCCCGCGCGGCGCCGAGGTCGAGCAGGTGGGGAGCGCCGCCGTCCTCGCGCTCCTGCTTGAACGACATGCTCTGGTGGTTGAACGCCGCGTTGCTCGACGCGATCAGCGTCCGGCAGAAGGCCACGTCCAGCAGGTCCCGTCCGCCCGGCGGCAGTGCGGGCGCCGCGACGTCCAGCGCCCGCCGCACCGCCTTCAGCGCGTCCAGCGCGCTCCGCGCCCACCACCGCCCGATGTTGTGCAGCTCCGGCTGCCACAGCTCGCCCGCCTCCGGCAGCAGTTCCTCGGCGCGGTGCACCAGGGGCGCGAGCGCGCGCCGGGTGTCGCGCAGGAGCTCCGGCCCGTACGCGGCGGTCTTCATCTTCCCCAGCCAGATCAGGAACGGGTTCACGTCCAGCGACTGCCCGGTCAGCCCGTGCTCGGCGGCGGCGAGCGGGGTGGTCCCGGTGCCGGAGAAGGGGTCGGTGACGACGGAGCCGGGTGGCATCTCGGCCGCGTAGCGGCGCACGAGACTGACGGAATAGGCGGGGGTCAGCCGGAGCCAGCCGTGGCGGCCGGCGCCGGTGTTGGCGCGGTAGGTGAGGTGTGCGTTCTGACGTGTGTCCGACCGCATGCTCTCGCTCTCGCCGATGGGGGTGGGGGGTAGCGTGGATCGTAGTGGGCCGCGGCCCTCCACCCGGCCGGAACCGGCAAGTCTGGTCGTACGGAACGAAAACGCACCCCGAACGCCCCGAAGCCGCCCGGGTGCTCGCCGGCAGCGATCATCACCGGCCCGCAAGCGCTTGTCGGCGCACCGGCCATCTGCTTGACTCCGGCTGCCAGTGCCCGAACGCACCGGGGGAGGACCCCATGGAGTTCACCCGCAGACGTCTTGTGTCCACGCTGCCCGCCGCCGGCCTGCTGGCGGTCCTCCCGGCCCGCCCGGCCTTCGCCGCCGGCAACGCCCGGGCCGCAGACCCCGCCCTCCTCCTCGCCAACACCCGCGCCGTCTTCGCCGGCACCCCCGAGACCAACGCCCGCCCCGAGGCCGCCGCCAAGGTCGCCGCCCTCCACGACACCGCCCGCGCCAACCTCGCCGCGATGGCCGACACCAGCACCGCCACCGGCGAGCTCTTCGCCGATGTGCCCCTCGGCACCAGCGACGTCAACCTGGCCACCTCGTACCGCAAGCTCTACGAGATCGCCCTCGCCACCCGCGCCCCCGGCGGCGACCTCCACGGCGACACCGCCGCCCAGCGCCGCGCCGTCGACGGCCTGGTGTGGCTCCACGAGCACTACTACGGCGACCAGTCCCAGGGCTACTACGGCAACTGGCACAACTGGGAGATCGCCATCTCCACCCACGTCGGCAAGACCCTCGCCCTCCTCGCCGACGTCCCCGGCGCCGTCCCCGCCGGGCTGCTCACGACGTACGTCACCGCCATGGACGCGTACCTCCGCAACGGCAAGGACGGGGACGTCGACCTCGACTCCCGCTTCCACACCGGCGCCAACCTCGCCGACATCACCACCAACCGCATCATCCAGGGCGCCCTGCTCGCCGCGGCCGGGGAGGCGGGCGGCGAGGCACGCATCGCCAAGGCCCTCGAAGACCAGCTCACGGTCTTCGCGACCATCGACCCGTACGACATCCGCCACGGCAACACCGACGGCTACTACGCCGACGGCTCGTTCCTCCAGCACCACTCCGTCGCGTACACCGGCTCGTACGGCAAGGGGCTGCTCACCCGTGTCGTCCAGACGCTCAAGATCCTCGACGGCACGGGCTTCGCGAACACCGACGCGCTCGTGCCCGTCGTGCAGCGCTGGGTGCGCGACGGCTTCGCGCCGCTGATCTTCGAGGGCTGGATGATGGAGGTCGTCAAGGGCCGCGCCGTCTCCCGTACGGCCTCCGGCTACACCGACGTCGCCGTCGTCGTCGAGGCCGTCGTGGACCTCGCCGACTACACCGCCGACGCCGATTCCGCGGCGCTCAAGAGCTACGTCAAGCACATCCGCGCCACCTCGCGCGCCGCGCTCGACCCCGCCGGGTTCGTCTCGCCCGTCAGCGTGGTGCGCTACGCCGACATCGTCGGCGACGACGCGATACCGCCCGCCGACCTCAACCCGGCGGCGCGCAGCGTCGCGTTCAACGCCATGGACAGGCACGTCCACCGCCGCCCCGGCTACGCGTTCGCGCTCGCGCGCAGCTCGGACCGCATCAGTAAGTACGAGTACATGAGCGGCGAGAACCTGATGCCCTGGTTCCAGGGTGACGGCGCGTACTACCTGTACCTCTCCGGGCAGGACCAGACGCGCGCGTACGGCGTCGACTACTACACCGTCGTCTCCCCCTACGGCCTCGCCGGTGCCACCGCGCCCGAGGAACGGCGCGGGACCGTACCGGAGCTGTACGACGGCAAGCTCTGGTACGACAACCCCGGCCACCCGCTGAACTTCACCTCGTCCTCGGAGTCGCAGAACACGTACGTCTACTTCCCGCGCGGCACCAACCGCCACTCCGGCGGCGCGGTCCTCGGCGCGTACGGCACGTCCGCGATGGTGCAGTCCGACGACGTCGCCTACGCCGAACGCGACCTCCTCCCGGACGACTTCGTCGTCTACCGCAACGCGACCGCCACCAAGTCGTGGTTCATGCTCGACGACGAGGTCGTCGTCCTCGCCGCCGGCATCGGCGACCCCGCCGGCCGCACGGTGACCACGACGGTCGACGCCCGTACCGCGGATCCCTCCGCCGCCGTCACCGTCACCGGTGCGCGCCGCGACGGCCGTGCCTGGGAGGGGCCGGGCACGGCGCACCTGAGCTGGCTGCGCTACGCGGACGCCGCGGAGGGCACGGCCGTCGGGTACGTCTTTCTGGACGCGCCCCGCGTCCGGGTCGGTCTGGAGGACGTCACGCGCAGCCGCCGCGTCGTACGTACCGGAAACCCGGACACGGCGGTGACGCGCACCGTGTTCAGCGCCGCCGTCGACCACGAGCCGCGGCACGGGCTCGCGCGCCTGGCGTACGCCCTCGTGCCGCACGCCTCCGCCGCGCAGTTGGACACGTACCGCGGCGGCGGCCCGCTCACCGTGACCGCCAACTCCCCGCGCCTGCAGGCGGTCCGCCACTCCGCCCTCGGCCTGACCGCCGCCAACGCCTTCACCCCCGGCCGCCACGACACCGCCGGGCTGAGCATCGACGGGCCCGCCTCGGTGCTCGTACGGACCGGGGAGGACGGGCGCGTCGGCGTGGCCGTCGCGGACCCGACGATGGACCGCGGCACGGTCACCGTCGTGCTGCGCGGACGCTCGCTGCGGAAGGCCGCGGGGGACGACGGGGTCCGGGTCAGCCGGGTGCCCGGCGGGACGAAGCTGGTGGTGGACACGCATCACGCGTACGGCAGGAGCCTGACGGTGAGCCTGGAGAAGTAGGCGGGCGGCCGGGGCACATCGTCCGGTTCCGGGCCATGGAGGCGAAGGGCTGCGGGGCTACCCTGTCGTCACAGGGGCTCGGTTATGGGGTGGCCGCCCGACCGGGGGAGGACGAGTGTCCGAGTTGTTCTTACGTGGCCTGAGCCGGTGGCAGGCGGACACCCAGCGCGAGGCCGTGGCCGACGTGTACGTCGCGTCGTACAACGGCAGGGCCGGCGCCGCGGTGCCCGAGCGCCAGGGCTTCCTGCGGCGGCTCGAGGACCACGTGCAGCGGCCCGGGTTCGAGATGGTGCTGGCCGGGGGCGACCGCCCGGTGGGCTGCGCCTACGGTTTCCGGGCCGACCGCTCCGGCGTGTGGTGGCCGGATTTCCAGGAGGGGCCGCCGCCGGCGCTGGCCGAGGTGACCTCGTCGCCGCGGGCGTTCGTGGTGGCGGAGCTGATGGTGGTGCCGGACCAGCGCCGCCGGCGCATCGCCACACGGCTGCAGCAGCATCTGCTGGCCCGCTGGGCGCCGTCCCCCGCGGTGGCGCTGCTGCCGCAGGACAACGCGGCGGCGGGTGCGGCGTACCGCGCCTGGGGCTGGACGAGGACGGGCAGCCTGCATCCCGTACCGCCGACGCCGCCCCTGGACCTCTGGACGCACCGCCGCTCGCCGGGCTGACACCGAGGGCGAGGCGGCAGGCGGGGCGGTGCGGTCAGCGCTGGAGCAGCCACGCGGTGAGCGCTTCGGCGGCGCCGCCGCATGCGGCGAGGCCGAGGAAACGCAGGGCGGCGAGCAGCCCTCGGCGGCAGCGGGTGCGGGCGGAGGCGCCCGCCGGTCCCGGAAGCGGAGTGGTGCGCGGAGACGGGCTCGTGGTGGGGGTGTCGGTCATGGCGTTGCCTTTCCGGGCCAACTGCCGACCGCGCGGATGCGGCCGGGCACCGGTGCCATGAGGGCTCTTCCGAGGGGTTTCCGGCGAAGCCCGGCACCGGTTCGGCCCTCGTCACCCACCTGGTCAGCGGTAGGTTTGTGCTGTCCTCCGGGAGGTTTGCGGCCCGGAGGGCGTCGGAAGGCTCCAGGGCACAGGGGGTTCCGGTTGGCCGGGCAGGCGCAGCGGTTCTGGGCGGAGCTGGCGGCGGTGTACGAGGCCGCCGGCCGGCCGACGCTGGACCGGCTCGTGCGCCTGGGCCGCGAGCAGCGCCCGCCCGCGACGATCGCCGACTCGACGCTCAGCGGCTGGCTGAACGCGCGCACCGTGCCGGGGCCGGCCCACACCCGGTACTTCCTGGCACTGACCGCCTACCTGCAGAGCGAGGCCGGGCGCCTCGGCCGCGCCGGGCACCCGGAGCGGCCGGAGGCGTGGTGGGGGCAACTCCTCGCGCACGCCCGCCGGGAGCGCAACGCCAACCGCGGCGGCCGTCCCCCGGCCAACGGCGCGGCCTCCCCGCTCGCCGGAGCGCCCCCGCCGGCCGACGCGCGGCCACCCGCGGCGTATCCGGCCGCGGACACGCCCCCGGCTCCTGCGCGCATGGCCACCGACCTGTCGGCCCTGCCGGCTCCCGGTCGCTCCTTCGTCGGCCGTACGGACGAACTGACCGCGGTCCTCGACCGGTTACGTCCGCCGCCGGACGGGGCCGCGCAGAGCGCGCCCCCCGTGGCGATCTCCGGCCTCGGCGGGG
>NZ_AXVU01000070.1:0-13631 GCF_000482585.1 Streptomyces sp. CNQ329
GGTTGCGGAGAGGTCTTGGGCAAGGGTGTCGAGGGCAGTGGCGAGGGCCGTGGGGTAGGTGGCAGGGAGGGGGAATTCCTCCAGTTTGGTGCCAGTGAACTCATACCGATCCGACCATGGGTGAACACTGACGCGGGCGCCGTCGCCTCCCACTGGGTCGCCGCCCTTCGGGTAGCTCACCATCCTGAGCCAGAAGCACGCGGTGGAGCTGTTGAGCAGCCCGAGCAGCCGCAGGTGCTCCTCCTCGCTGGCCCCCTCGCGCAGCTTGATCACCGGGGCATGCCGGTTAAAGACGTGACCTCCACGGTCGAGGACGAAGTGATTCTGCGTGGCGACGAACGCGAACATGATGGAGAGCGGGGTCTGGTACGCAGAAGACGTGTACTGCATGTAGTCCCACCATCGGAGGCCAGCCGCAGCCATGTCTCCTTGGAACGTGCTACGTACCTCCAAGAGGCGTCGCATAGGCCACAACTCCTGGATGAGGCCACTCAAGCGAAAACCTGGTACGTAGGGGAACCAGATAGCCTCATCTGCCTCGGCCCTCCAGTCTCTTACGACGTCACCAGTCATGAACGGGCGCAGGCCATTTCGATCTGCAACTGTTCGATAATTGGGCCGCAATGGCCGGAGGTAGGCGCCATCGGCCCCAACGCGGACTGCTCGCCCAATCGGCGGCTCGATCGCGGCCTTCATAAGCTGCTCGCTGGCTCCGCTGAGTTGGTCAACCATCTCAAGGCCGCCATCATTCAGCACCCACGGCTGTCTGCTGAAATAACGTTCGCGTCCCAGGTCGTCCACAGAGACCCACTTCCCCACAGAGCGGGGCCTGTCGATCTGTTCAGCGATCGCCGTCCACACCAGCCCGCGTTCCGCGTCCACTGGTGCAGTTGGCTCACCCTGAACACTGCGCACGGTACGAATCTGTTCCGACCGGGCCTCGCCAGAGCGTCGACGCCCCACCAGGATCACCGTCGGTGTCCCATGCCCGGGAATGTATGCGCCCGAGGTGTCGATAACCTCCGTTAGCTCGACCTTGTGCCCGAAATATCCCTCGATCAACTTCGTCCCAAATTCCCGCTTCATGAACGAGTTAGCGGTGATCTGCCCGACCATCCCATAACCGCGCCCATCCGCCGGATTCCCCGCCTTCGCCAGCTCGAAAAACCTCTGCGCAAACGGAACCGACAATGCAAATGTCCCTGCACACGCGTCATACAGCCCACGGTAAAGGGCATTCAGCTTCTTGTCCTTCACCGTGATATACGGCGGATTCCCCACCACCACGTGATACCGCCCCGGCTCCAGGATCCTCTTGAACTGCGGCTCGTGGATGTCCTCCGTCGCGTACGCGAACTCCGCCAGCTCGTCGCCCGATTCCTCCCCGACCAGTGTCAGTTCCAGCTGCCGCGCCTTGATCAGTGAGTCGCCCACCGCCACGTGCAGCGGCCACTCATACTGCCCCGCCTCCGCCAGCGTCCGCACCCCCGCCGCCGCCATCGCCGCCACCAACAGCCGGAACCGCGCAATCGCCACCGCGAACGGGTTGATGTCCACCCCATGCACCGAGTCCAGCGCCGCCCGTACCCGCTCGTGCGGGTCTCCGTGCGGCTGCTTCTCCGCCCACCGCCGTACCAGCCGCCGGAAGGCACCCAGCACGAAGTGCCCCGACCCGCACGTCGGGTCGATCATCCGCAGGCCGGCGACGCCGAACTCCCGTACCGCCGGGTCCATCGCCCGGTCGAGGATGAACTCCTCCACGAACTCCGGCGTCTGCAGCAGCGCGTACGTCTTCCGCGCCGCCTCCGACAGGTCCTGGTACAGGTCGCCGAGGAAACGGGTGTCCCACCCCGTCGTCCCGTCCTCGCTCAGCGGGTCCGTGAAGTCGTGGACCAGGTCGCCCGACTCACTTCGCTCCCGCCAGAACGTCACCAGGTCCCGCGCCCCGTCGTGTGACAGCGGGATCTGGTACAGCGGGTTGCGCGCCATGTCAAAGAGCGCCCGCCCCGCCTGTCCCGCGCCCAGCTCCGCGAAGGCCCGCTCTAGCCAGCCCCGGTACGTCGGGTCGTCGTCCGTCTCCACGTACGCGTCGTACCGCGCCTCCGCTAACTCCCGCCGCGCTACGTCCGGGCCCGCGAGCCACGGCTCCGGGATCAGTCGGTTGTCCTCGCAGAAGCGTACGAAGACCGTGCCCAGCACCCACGCTGCCGCGACCTGCGTGATCCGCTCGTCCAGCCAGGAGTTCCACGTCGCCGCCGTACGCCCCAGCTCCCGCGCCCGTTCGTACTCGGCGTGCAGCCTCGTCCGCACGGGCTCCACGGCCTTCACCTGCCGGGCCAGGTCGGCTTCGGCTGCCTTGACCTGCTTGATCAGGTCAGTCAGCAGCGCCTTGCGGTCGATCAATTGGGCTCTCCCATAGTCCTAGCCGAACCCTCACCAGAGCCGGCTCCACCATCCACGCTCACTGTCTTCTCGCCCGAGCCATCCGCCTCCCCCGGCAGCGCCACCCGGTGCGCCCCCCGCACCCACGCGTCCGTCAGCGGAATCCACTCCCCCAGCCCCGTCTGGTACGGCACCGACACCGTCCCCAGCCGCGGGTCCCTCGTCGGGTCGTCCTGCGGGCACAGCAGCCACAGCCCGGGACCGCCGCCCCGTGCCCGCTCCGCCAGTCGGTCCAGCACGCCCATGGCCCCGTACCGGGCGAAGACCCCGCCGTCCACCAGCAGCAACGGCCGAGCCGCACCGGGCGCCGTACCGCCGGACTCCAGCAGGTCGGCCAGCCGCGGTTCCACCAGGCCCCATGCGGTTTGCGCGTACTCCGCGAACCGCATCGCACTCTTCGAACCGGGCGGCGCCACATCGGCCTTGAGGATCGTCTCCCACGTCGGCTTCGGCCGTGCGTCCACAAGCTCATGCAGCGCCCCGAGAAACAACGAAGCCACGGACACCACTTCGGCGCCGATGCGGTTCGCGCCGGCCGCGCCACCCGCACCGCCTGAGCCCAGCATCCGCACCGCCCGCCCCGCGCTGCCGGTCGACACCGTCAGCACCCGGAAGCCGTCCCGCCGGGCCGCCCCCCGCAGCCGCTCGTCGGAGGCCGCCGCCACCGCTACCTCCGGGTCGTCGGCGTAGCGCGTCACCCTCGCCGCGCCCGTCGCGGTACTACCGCTGCGGTCCGAGGTGAGATAGCTGGACGCGGCGTCGAACTTGCGCGGCAGGTACCGCTGCGTACGCGGTGCGGTCCCCTCCCTTGTCTTCAGCTCCAGGTCGAAGCCGGCCTCCCGCAGCGCGGAGGTGAGCCGGCTGCCCTCGGGCAGGACGTGCCCGCCGCGTTCGTCGAGCAGTTCGGGGAAGCGTGCCCGTACCCGCTCGTGGATCTCCGCCGCGGTCAGGCCGGGCTGGCGTGCCTCCGCCAGGCCGGGGATCAGCCGGACCAGCCCCGCTTGGGTCAGCCGCAGCGCCCGTACAAGCGGCAGGTCGCGCGGGTAGATCTCCAGCCGCGGCGTGGCGGCAGCGCGGCGCGAGGAGGCGGCGGCGAGTTCCACGAGGCGGCGCTCGTCCCACTCCAATACACCCTGGGGCGGCGGCACGGCGCCGAGCTCGCTGAGCACGGCGGCCGAGGTGGGCAGCGTGTCGAGGTTCGCGAGGTGGTCGGCGGCGCGGCCAAGGCGCTGGGCGTAGTCGAGCAGGCCGGGCGCGGACGGCGTGTCCGGGCCGTCGTCGTCGCCGACCTCCAGGGCGAGCAGCCCGGCGCCGACGCCCTCGTCTGCCGCATCACGGTTGGCGATGTGGCGGAACGCTTGGTTCTCCGGTGCCAGTTGCTCGACCTCGATGACCGCGCGCACCGCCGCCAGCGCCAGTGCCCGCCGCTGGTCGCGGCCCTGGAGCTGCGTGCCGCGACGTACGGCCAGCGCGTCGGCCAGCTCGGCAGCGGGGGCGACGCGCCCGAGGCCGTGCAGCAGCTCGATGATCTCCGTACGCAGCGCCCGTACCGCCGGGTGCTTCTTCCACCGGGTGCGCTGCTGCTTCAGCAGTTGAGAGACGCGCGCCTGGCCCACGCCGGGCAGCACCTGTGCGACGTCCTTCTGCCGCGGCCACACGGTGACAGGGGGCAGGGCGCCGTGCTCGTCCGGCAGCCTCAGCAGCAACTGCACCATTGCGACCTCGTTGCCGTTGGCGCCGTTCTTCTTCAGCTCCGGTACGAAGATGGTCGCCAGAGCGTCGAGGCTGACCCCGCGCAGTGCGTGCTCGGACAGACCCGCTGCCGTCGCCGGGCTCGGTTCCGTGGCGAGCTGGTCGGCGAGCGCCGCCTCGGCGTCAGAGAGTGCCTTCAGTTCCTCCTTTGCGGCCTTGCGCCCCTGTGGAGTGAGCGGCGCGGCCGGTGCCTCCGCGAATTTCTCCCGCCACTGCCGGATCCGGCCCAGCACCTCCTTGCGGGTCTTCGACCCCAGGCCGGGCGCGTTGACCAACTGGCGCTGGCTGTAGTCGAGCAGCTCGCCGACCGTCGTCACGCCGAGGCCGTGGACGAAGGACTCGGCTGCGGGGCTGAACCCCACGGCGGAGATCGCGTCGGTGCGCTGCGCGGCGGCGGCCCGCTTGTCGCGCTGCTGCTGCGCGGTCAGCGTCTCGGCCTCGTCGATCGCGCCGGGCCCGGGGGCGGACGCGGTCTTGTGTCGGCTGGGGCGCGAGGAGGGGACGGCCTCGTCCAACGCCAGGAATATCTTCTTCCAGGCGTCGCGCATCGGCTTGAGGTCGGAGAAGCGCTCACGGGCGTCGCGGTGCAGGGCCCTCTTGAAGAAGGCGGAAAGCCCGTCGCGCACCGCGGGGTCGAAGGCGTCGGCTGCGATGGTGGCGTACGGCTGCTGCCGAGGGTCGGTTTGGCGGGCCGAGACCTTGCCGTCGCCCCAGACGGGCAGCTCGCCGGAGGCCATCTCGTGCAGGGTGACGGCGACGGCGTAGCGCTCGGCGTGCGCGTCGTACACGCCTCGGGTGATCGTTTCGACGAATGGGTCGAGGTAGCCCTCGGTGCCGGCGTTCACCTCCTGCACCGGATACCCGGCCAGGGAGAAGTCGATGAGAACGAGTTCGCGGGTGCGGTTGGGGCGGATGCGGATGGCTATGTTGTCGGGCTTGATGTCCCGGTGCCAGACACCCTCTCCCTCAAGGAAGTCGACGGCGCGGAAGAGGTAGTCGCCGTACGCTTCGAGCTGGTCGACGGTGAGGCGGCCCTGCTCGCGCAGTTGCCGGGCGACGGTCTCCTCACGCCGCCGGGTCTTGGACCCACTGCCCGACGGGGCCGGGCCGGAGTCGGTGTCGCGTTCGTCGCCTACATACTCCATGACGAGCACGGTGCGCCCACCGATGGTCTGCGGCTCCGGCTCGACGAGGCGGATGATCCCGGAGTCGGGGCGCAGCCGGCCCATCACCTCGGCCTCGCGGCGGAGCACGTCACCGCGGCTGTCCGAGAGGGCGACCTTGAGCACCGCCAGTGCCTTCGGCCGGCGGGCCGTGGCCGACGACGGCGCTGACGCGGCCGTCAGGTCGCGGACCAGGAAGGCTCGGCTCGTGGAGCCGGTGCCGAGGCGGCGCTTGACCTCCCAGCGGCCGTCCAGCAGATCACCGGCGGCGGCTTCGAGCGGGTCCTTCTCCTCTGCGTCGGCCTCGACGGCATCCTGAGCCTCCGCCGCCGGAGCGGTCAGGTCCTCCTCGACCGTCTCCAGCATGTCCAGGAACTCGTCGACCGTGTCGATCCGGTCTTCGGGCCGGTACGCCGTGGCCGCCTGTACCAGCTCGTCGACGTACTCCGACAGACCGTCCACGACCGCACTGGGCCGCAGCCCCTCGCCGGCCTCCAGACGCGCCACCAACTCGGCCTGGCTCGCTGCCGGGGCCTGGCCTGTGGCCAGTAGATAGGTAAGGACGCCGAGGCCGTAGATGTCGAGGGCGATCGGGTCGGCGCCCAGCGCCGTGAGCTCGGGAGCGAGATACGGGTCGGCGCCCTCCGCCAGGTGGGCGCCCGCCTGCGAGAGCGCGGTCGCCGCGGGACGGGCAGCGCCTACCTGGGCTCCGCTCGGGCCGGAGTCAGTGCCGCGCGCGACGGCAACCTGCCAGTCGGATATCTGCAGATGCGGGGTGAGCCAAGGCCGCTCGTCGCTGTCCGCGCCCGCGCCGGTGCGACCTCGGGGTATGACATGGACGGCGTTGGCGGCAAGCGTGCGGTGGTACAAGCGGGCGCTGTGGGCGCTGCGCACGGTCTCGGCTAACTGCCGTACCAGTGCCATCCGGGCCAGTATGTCCAGCCTTTCGCCGTACTGTGCCAGGTACGTATCGAGGCGCAGCGTGCGCGGATCGTAGTCGAAGATCAGGGCCGGGCCTGCGGAGTGGGCCGCCGAGTCGTACTGCTTCAGCCGCACCACACCGGGGTGCTGGAAGCGGCGCAGTACGGCGGCCTCGCGCAGCGCCGCCCGCTCGACCGAAGCGCGCAGGCTCGCACCGGCGCCGCGCTCGCGCAGATAGATGCGTACCCTGACGGCCTCGGGCAGCTCGGCGTGCCGACCGAGGAAGTCGGACCAGGTGGGGCCTGAGTCGAAGGACTTGCGCTCCAACTGGTAGGGACCGATGCGGTATTCGGCATCGCTGCGAACGAGCCCGATCTGCTTGAGCGCCTTCGCGATGTCGGCGGAGCGGGCGGTGTCGATGCGGTCGCGCTCGGAACGGGGCGGCTGCTTCAGGTGCTGGATGAGGTCGCCCACGAAGAAGACGCCCTGCATGTCGCCTGGCGGCAGCCGCAGTTGCAGGGACGAGTCGGTGAAGCACACCGCCTCGGACACCCAGACGCGCTGGCCGGCCCGGGAGAGCAGACCGGCGAGCTCCTTGGCCTTCTTGTTCGCCAGGTGCAGCGGGTTGCCGTGCGGTATTCGACGGCGGCCGTTCGGCACGGTCTGCAGCCAGGTGCCGTTGCGGGACTCCACGCTGCCGTGCCAGTCCTTGAGTTCGATGAGGCAGACCTGACCCGGACCGATGACGAGGAGATCCACCTCGCGTGGGTGACCGGAGTTCGCGGTGAAGACGAAGTTCGACCAGGCGCGCCAGGGTTCGGTGTCCGGTAACTGTGCCCGGATCGCCTCCAGACCGCGGCGCTCGTGCGCGAACTCGGAGTCGGTGACCGTGACCCACCGGCCTTCGCGCATCCCGCGCCTTCCTTCGTAAGTGTCCGCTCTCGGCGATACGTGGCGTTGCTGTGACGCACGCCATCGTATCGGTCAGAAATACGGGCAGAAGGGCCCTTCGGCCCCTGCGACCGGGGTGCCCGAACCGCGCCGTGGTCACGGACGGCGCCAGGTTCGTTCCAGCAGATGCTGCGGGACGATCTCGTGCGACGGACGAGGGCTCTCGTAACGCTCCCGCAGCCCGCGATTGGTGACCCCGATCGACAATCTGCACGTCGCGGGTGGGTTGCGGTAGACACCGAAACGGGTACGGATCATGTTGGCGTCCTTGTTGCCCACCGCGGTCCAGTCGTCCGGGCCTGAACAAGCGCACGGCTGTGGAGTTCGGCGTGTTCATCCACCGCATAGCTCTCGGCGGCCCTTCTGCACGACGGAGTCGAGCCCGCTCGTGCTCAGTCAATGTGCAGTACGACTCGGCTGTTTGCCTTGTCGATGGCGTGTCCCCTGGAGAGGCGGCTGTCCGGCGTACCTGCCGGATGACTGGTCATGATCGGCACTGCCGTACGGTGAGCTCCCTAGGCTGCGATGTGGGCATTGAGGGTTGTGGGCAGGGCTGCGGGGGCGGGTCCGTAGGCGGCCGCGCCGAGGCGGACGGGGGGCTCGGGATCTGCATTGTCGCGTTTGGCGATGAGGTAGGCGAGGGAGTCGCCGACGACGAGGGGCGGGGCTGATGCCGGGGGTGCCGTAGCACCAGGCGTCCCGTCTTCCTGGGGTGTGTCGGGCTGCCGATCCGGTGTCGAGGTCGCTGCCACTCACGTACGGCGGCCAGGTGCCGCCTGGCTCTTGCCGGTTCAGGAGCCAGGTGGCGCGGTGTGGATCGCGTCGGCTTGTCCGGGGCAGGTGTGGCCTGCGGTGTATGCGATGGCGAGAGGATTCGCGAATGCGCAGGTCCCGGGGCGCGTGAGCGCCGCTGTTCCTGCGGCACTGGAGACCGCTCCCGGGAGAAGCCGACCAAGATCTTCTCCCAGACTTCTCCCAAGCGGTCTCCAGGAACCACTCAGGGGCCCGACCCATTGAGCGGATCAAGCCCCTGACCTGGTGCTTTGCTGTCGGGGTGGCGGGATTTGAACCCACGACCTCTTCGTCCCGAACGCGATCAAGACCCTGCCGGAAGTGCCCAACTGCACCGCTGGCTAGCAAGTTGGTCGTAGTCATCGTCCACGGACGTCCATGACCGTCGGCGGTCGTTCATGTCGTTTGGCCCCCCGTTTGGCCCCCCGGGTTGCGGCCACCCCAAGAGTTGGCTGCGTGAACTGCGGTTCGTCCTCAGGTCAGATAGCGAGGGAATCTGCGCTGGTCAGAGCCTCTGTGTGTCCGGTGTCGGCTGCGCGTTGCCACCAGGTGCGGGCGCCTTCGATCTTGCCGTCCTCGTGCAGGAGCACGCCGAGGGCAGGCCCGCTCACGAGCCTAGGTGTCGGGCGGTGGTATCCCACACGCGCTGTGAGTCCGCCTGACTCGCCGGCGAGTGAGCCGCTGGCGGATTGTGTTGAATCAACCACACTCAGCAACAATGTGTTCTACCGTTGTAGCGACGTCGCGTTGGTCGTGTGGGGAGGCGGACTTGCAGCCGTTAACGAAGGATGAACTTCGATCTGCATATCCTGACGAGGAAGAGCAAAAGACTATCTTCCGCCTCATGATCCTAAGCGAACTCCTGAGTTTCTGCCTTATTGCGCGCGAGTATAAACCCTCGACAAACCTCAATAACCAGATAAAATTGACCTCTCACGGCCAGGATAAGGTTCAGGCGTTCGCCAAGAAGAGAATCCCGATCCCCGAAGCGCGAGCTATATGCTTTCTTGAATTCTCCTGGATCGACTTGCTGGTCGACCATAAGGCTACAGACCCCCAAGCTGTACAGAAGGAAATTGGAAAGCAAATCAAAGATCGAGCGATCATATTTCCGTTCATCTTTGGGCGTGAGTTGTACGACAAGGCATACGAAGAGCTCGACCCTGAGAAGCGGGAACTCGACGTAGCCGATACGATGGATTTCCTCTCAGGGACCCCGCAGGGCGTCTTTCAGATGCATGAGTATGTCACTGGCCCGTTTGGGCTACTCAGCAGCGAAGAGATTAGGTTCTATCAGCCTCAGCGGTCAGCCAATTTGATTCACTGTAGCGATAAGAGCTGCCACGATCTTCACGCCGTGTACTTCTCGACTGCCACTGAAGCGCCCATAAATAAGCATCGAACAGAGGCCGCGCGAGTTCTGGCTAAAGAAAGCGAGATCCCCTCTGCTTGGGCGTCTTTCCTCTCTGAGGTCTACTCCAAGCTCTCAAATCCGGCCCGTGAGAATATGGGCGAGACTTTGATCCCCATCCTTGGGGACTGCCTCACCGAGCCGGAGGTTAAAGAGCTAACGAAGTGGCTCCTGGATAACACGCGTGGATCATTGCGCGAGACGTGCAGTGATTTGAGCCTCCGTGGAAGTGCAGCAGAGATTGTCGAGTCGATGGATCGGGCTCAACTCATGCAGTTGTGCCTGACAATGAGCGATCGCAACCTCATGCAGGGGATAGACACGCTCGTACATCAAGGTGTCATTCGAGTGCCCAGTTCAGAAATCCGCGTGCCTCCAATTAATGCTGATTCGACGTTTGGCAGATTTCGGCTAATGGCGGAACTTGGTTGTCGCGGGATTCGCACTCGATCCGGGCGCATGAACTTGGCGCCTTTGAGGCTGCGAAGCTTGATCGAGCGCATGTATCGACTCTCAGACGTCGTAGACCGAGAAGAATTGGAGTGGCAGCTACGGGATGTGGACGGAGAGAACCTGGAGGCACGTCTAGAGAAATATCTCCTCGATTGCTCCCCGGAATCTGTCGTTCGCAGTTTGGTTCTGGCGCGCAAGAGTAATGCTGTGGCGGCCTGCGAGATATTGCACCTGCGTGAAGGAGCAGCCGAGAGTAAGGACTTCATCCCTCTCATCCTATGGAAGCTAGGGTTTGGGTCGCCCAATGAAGCTGACCCTCACGCCGACTTCTGGAGGCTTCACGAGGAAATGGAGAGAATGGCGAGGATGGGGCCAGGTCGCCCATTGTCTCCTTCAGTGGAAGAATTTCGAGGTGCGGCGGCCAACTATTTTGTCCATCTTGAAAGTGCCTTGGATGATGCCATTGGCTTCACCATCTGGGCGCTCGTTCACGATCATGTAACTGACGGGCGGCCTTTCATTTACGAGCCAGATCGGCAGCGAGATCGTTCATATAGGTGGCTGCAATCGGCCATCGAAAGGTCCGGAGATAAGGACCTCGCGTACGGAGAGAAGAATACGCTCTACGCTCTTTGTCGTGGGTTTCAGTGCCTCAGCTCTGAGCTAAAACGCATAGCCGCAGAACGCGACACGTACAAGCGAGAGTCCGATCATCTTCCGAAGTGGGTCGAACATCAGACCTTGCAGAGATTCCCTTTCTCTCACGTCGTGCCATTCCTTGATCTGACGGACGACTCGCGAGAGATGATCCTTCGGAATCTTCAGGAAATTAGTCGCATGCTTGTATCGGAGCGCATCTACGATGCTCGTAACTCCTGGCTCCACGGCGGAAAGCAGGACCTTGACTTCGGCAACGTGCGCGCGACCCTGTCAGCGATTCGGGATGCAGTTCAGTTGGTGGAGGACTGTGGGTTCCTGCGCACCAATTTCGCCATTGACTCGCGCCGATCAGATGGGCATGGCCGGCGGGTCACTACTGTGCGAAACCCGCGAGGCGTCACTCTGAATTTTCACGAACCTTCGCCATACTCCTGGCTGGGCCTGCCAAGCGTGAACGGTGGCGTACACGTTATTACCGCAGCCTGCTTCTCCGCTCCGAGTAACTTTCTCCGTTTCCGATCTGAGGTGTCTTCTCCGTTCACTGAAATGTGGTCAGACTATCCAAGAAGGAAGCCGCAGTCGCAGAAGGTGGGGCACGCCCTTGATGTGGTTGCCGAGGCCGCGGGCAGTCAGGGCAGGGGCGACGGCCCTATGCCGCCTACGGCCTGAGGTGCGTGCACACAGCAATCTGCGGGCGCCGCCGTGTTCCCTTCGCCGGGCGTTTCGCCGTCGCAACGCCCCTTGTCTCGGCGAGAGACTTGACCGCCGATGAAACGGATAGGGGTACGGGGCGCACGGTGTGCCCGCCGCAGGGAGCCTCTACGGTGCCGCGCTCGGGGCCTCCGCCGGTTCAGGGTGGTGCCGCTACGAGGTGGCCCGTCACCGCGGCATGGAACCGTGTATGCCCTGCCCGTCCGGCATGCACAACACACCAGTCTTGTACCGGCTCCCACCCCGGGTGGGCGCCGGAGGCCGCCGGGCACTCTGTGCACGCTGCCGAGTGCGACAACCCCGCGTGCCCGTCCGTTGCCAGGGGCCACGGTGCATACTCTGGCCGCGTGCGTGCCGGGCGCGCAGCCCTGTCCGCGGCGCTCATCCGGACGCCTCTGCCGGGGGTGTCCAGCCCGGCCAGCCGTCGTCGTCTGACGGGCCGTCGTCGCTCGGTTCGGCTACCCGTTCCCCACGGCGCTCCGCGACCCGCAGCGCGTCGCGCAGTGCCTCACTCATCCGCTCCACCAAGAACCGCAACTCGGTCTCCGACGCCCCGCCCTTGAGCACCTGCGCTGAGCGCTCCAAGAGGTCATGCCCCCAGATGAGTTGCTGGACCTCGATGGCGTCGACGTAATCCGACAGCCACCCCGAGCCGTCCGGCACGTAGCACGGGCGTCCCTCCGGTGTCGTCCACGGCAGCAGCCGCATCTCCGACGGGTGCGCGCTCACGTCTCTGCTCCCCGTGTGATCAAGCGCGCCAGACACCGCGCCACCGGCGGCGACACCGTGCCCAACTCGACCATGCCGTAGGACGGTTTGCCGCTCTTCACCCCCTGCGGCCTTACGTCCATGGCAGGGAACGAAACCCCCGCCTTCCGCAGCGCGGCTGAGAGTTCAGCCCGCGCCGACTCCGCTTCCCGAAGCCTCCCATCAGCCGTCCTCACGACGCACCACCGCCCGCCGCGCCCACGGTCACGGGATGGAATGCTTCGGCCAACTGTCGGGCCGACCCGAACGGGCCGGAATTCGCCTTCGTCACCATGGGCAGCATGATTCCGCTTGCCCTGTGGGCGGGCCACGATTATTCGCGTACTTGCATAAACTCTGCTGCCGCATCCCGAAGGAAGGCGACCGCATCCGCCCCATGCAGTGCGCGCGAGTGGAAGAAGTCGAACAGGTCGAGATGATGCCGAACGTCCCTCGGGTCGCGCAGCACGACTTCGCCAGAGAACATCTCGATAGTGGCAAGTCGGTCGTCATAGGTGACGAACACGTTCAACGGGATTGCGGGAACGATGACACTGCACGGGACGATGCCAATTCCGATGTTCGGCCGGCTCGCGAGTTCCGCCATGTGGTGTGCCTGGTCTGACATGGCTTCAGCGTCCGAAAGTCTCCACCTGACAGCCTGTTCCGTCATCAGGAACATGAAAGTACGGGACTCGTCTGTCAACGCTACTTGCCGCCGCAAGCGCGCCCGAACGATCCTGTCCACGTCCTTTCCAGGCTCGGACCCCACCGGGGGAGAGAGCGAAGCACGCGCGTACGCCTCCGTGTGGAGTAATCCGGTCGGAATAGCGGGCAGGAAGTAGCGAAGCAAGCGCGCGCTGCGTTCCATAGCGGCAAGTTCCGCTTGCTTCTCGTACAGCCCCACTCGGGCGTACGACCGCCATGCGGTGTAGTCCACGTTGGCGCTGCGTGCCAGCGTAATCAGGTCTTGCGCCGCGTCCTCCGGCACATCGAGGGCTTGCAGAATGCGTTCTACGTCGATCACGGACGGCAGGACCTTGCCCCGCTCGATCCGGGAAATCTTTGCTTGGCTCATGTGGCAGCGGTCAGCGACACGTTGCCCAGACAGGCCGGAAGCCCTACGGAGTTCCCGCAGGGCCTCAGCCAGCGTGTCTCGCTGCTCCGCCTGGCGCTCAGGATCGGTACGCACGGAACGGTACGGCTTCCCTCAAGGCCGCGTCACGCCACGCCAAATACGCGAGAAGGTCAGGGTCTTGAATCAACTCACGGTTGATCTGGGTGCCGTCCTCCCGGTAATTCAAGTGAACGACTGTGGTTTCATCGAACATCCAGAAGTCTTGGAGCGGGACACCCGCAGATTCTCGGAACATCTGGTAGTTCTCGCCAGCGGCAACGTTTCCGGGAATGCACCACTCGAAGAGGTACCGAGAGTATGGCGTGAGTGGTTCGCGTACGAGGTGCGCCCGCGTCATCGTGCGGCCGGCGGCGCGATGCGACCGAATCAGCTCGTGCCAATCCTCGCTGAAATTCTCCGGAATGGGCTCGCCGCGCAGGAAGGCAGCGAGCGAGTCCTGTTCGCCAGGCATGGTATAAGTCTGGTGAACCTCCATGCGAAACGCGGACTT
>NZ_AXVU01000071.1:0-13394 GCF_000482585.1 Streptomyces sp. CNQ329
GATGCTGTCCGTCCTGGCCGGACGGCCCTCGCACGAGGCGCACTTCGGTCAGTTCACCGCGCTGACGGCGTCGATGGCCGGCCGGTGGGCGGCGCGCGCCGGGCGCAGCCCGGTGGAGTTACAGAAGGACCTCAGCGAGCTGTCGCTGCGGATGGTGTGCGAGTACGCGCTGGGCGACGGACTGGAGTCCGAGGAGGCCGCGGGGCGGGTCGTGTCGGCGTTCGAGGACGTCCTCACCGACTATCTGGCGCGGCTGTACCAGGTGGACGTGGGCGGCACGGAGGAGGAGCGCCGCGTACGCTCCGAAGAGGCCCTGACGTTCCTGCGCGCGACCGTCGACGAGGTGCTCGCCGCGCACCGCGAACGCGGCACGACCGAGCACGCCGACCGCAGCGACCTGGTCGCGGCCCTGGTCCGGGCGGGCGAGTCGCCGGCGCGGATACGCGACACGGTGCTGATGACGATGCTGGCCGCCCACCACACCACCGGTGTGGCCATCTCCTGGACGCTCTACCTGCTGGCCCGCCACCCGGAGGTGGCCGAGCGGGCGGCAGAGGAGGTCGACCGGGTCCTCGGCGACCGCGACGCCCCCGGCTACGGCGACCTCAGGCCGCTGTCGTACCTGGACATGGTGCTCCGGGAGTCCATGCGGCTGTACCCGCCGGGACCGTACGGCGCCCGGGAGGCCACCGAGGAGATCAGGCTCGGCGAGTACACCGTTCCCGCGGGCACGACCCTCTTCTACCCCTTCTGGGCCGTGCACATGAACCCCGAGTACTGGCCCGACCCGGAGGTGTTCGACCCGGAGCGCTTCACACCCGAGGCGTCCGCCCGGCGGCACCGGCTGGCGTACATCCCGTTCGGGCTCGGACCGCGCAGTTGTGAAGGGTCCGTCCTCGCGATGGTCGAGGCCAAACTCGTTCTGGCGATGCTGCTGAAGCGGTTCCGGTTCCGGATGGCGCCGGGCCAGACGGTCACGCCCATCGAGCGCTTCGTCCTCTGGGCCGCCGAGGACATCCGCATGGACCTCACCCCCCGGTAATCCACCGGGACCGCAGCGCGGTACCACGACGCGGCCCCGCGGCGGCGCGCCGCCGCGGGGCCGGGCCGAACGGGGAGACGACCGTCGCGACGCCGCAGCCGCTCCCGGGCCGCCGGTCAACGCCCACCACTGATGATCTTGTCCTGGGTGATCGGCAGGTCGCGGACGCGGTGGCCGGTGGCGTGGTACACGGCGTTGCCGAGCGCCGCCGTCGCTCCCGCCATCGGAGCCTGCCCGAAGCCCCGGGCGCCGAGCGCCGGGCTGGTCGGGTCCGGCTTGTCCACGAACAGGGCCTGAATCTCGGGCATGTCGGCGTTCACGGGAACGAGGTAGCCCGAGAGGTTGGGGTTGACGATCCGCCCCAGGTGCGGGTCGACGAGGGTGTGCTCGGTGAACGTGAAGCCGACCGCCCAGACGAAGCTGCCGATGATCTGGCTGCGCAGCGTCCTGCGGTTGAGCACCCGGCCGGGGTCGAACGCACCCAGCATGCGGCTCACCCGGACCCGGCCGAGCCGCGGGTCGACGCGGACCTCGGCGAAGACGGCCCCGGTGGCGTACTGCGCCGGGGTCTCCGCGGCCGGCTCCACCGCGGCCTCGACCGGCTTGCCGTGGCGGGCGAGGACCGCGCGGATGCTGTCCCGGCGCCGGGGCCTGCCGGTCACGTACAGCTCGCCGCCCTCCGCGCTGATCTGCTCGGCCGGGACGCCGTGCAGCGGGGAGCGCTCGTCGGCCACCGCGATGCCGATCAGCTCCGAGCGCGCCCTGGTGCAGACCCGGTTGACGGCGGCCCCGACGCTGGGCACCGTCGACGACGCCCCCGATATGGACGCGTACGGGTACGCGGTGTCACCGAGGTCGACGTGGACGTCCTCCAGCTTCAGGCCGAGCACCTGCGCGGCGACCTGAGCCATCACCGTGTAGGTACCCGTCCCCAGGTCGTGGGTGGCGCTCCGGACGACGGCCGTGCCCCGGGTGGTGAGGTGCACGCCGGCCGCCGACCCCGGAATGCCGCCCGCCGTGTGGGCGACCGCCGCCATGCCCCAGCCGATCAGGGTGTCCCCGTCGCGCATCGACCGCGGGCGGGGGTTGCGGGCACTCCAGCCGAACGCGGCGGCGCCCCGCCGGTAGCACTCGTCGAGATGCTTGCTGACCCAGGGCCGGCCCGTGTCGTAGTCGACGGTGGCGTAGTTGCGCAGCCGGAGTTCGACGGGATCCATGCCGAGGGCGTGGGCCAACTCGTCCAGGGCCGATTCGAGGCCGTGCGAGGCCATGGCCTCCGGCGCCCGGATGTAGGCCCCCACCGGGAGGTCGAGACCGACGAGACGCTGCGCGATGTGCAGGTTGGGGAAGGAGTGCAGCAGCCGGGTGGCCGTGGAGTGGTTGTACAGGCTGTCCTTCTCGGTGCGGGAGGTCTGCTGCACGGACTCGTGGTCCACGGCGGTGACCGTGCCGTCCCGCTTCGCCCCCAGCCGCAGCCGCTGGCGCCCTTCCGCGCGATGCCCGTGGGAGGTGTAGGTGTGCGCCCGGGCCAGCACCAGCCTGACCGGACGCCGCAGTTCCCGGGCGACCGCGGCGGTGAGAATCGTGGTCGGCCAGGGACCCTTGGCGCCGAAGCCGCCGCCCAGGTACGGCGACCGTACGCGGACGTGCCCCGGCGGCACTCCCAGCGAGGCCGCCACGCACTCCTGGGACACGGTGACGCCCTGGGTGGACTCGTGCAGCGTCAGCCGGCCGTCCTCCCAGTGGGCGGTGACGGCTGACGGCTCCATGGGATTGTGGTGCTGCATGGGCGTGGTGTACGTGACGTCGATGCGGGCGTCGGCCTCGGCGAACCCCCGGGCGGGGTCGCCGCGGGTGATCTCGTTCGGGCCGTCGCTGCCGGGTGCGGGCAGGTACGCCTCGTCCAGGGCGTCGGCGAGCACCACCTGCGGGTCGTGGGCGTCGTAGGAGACCTGCACCAGCGTGGCCGCGTGCTGGGCCTGCTCCAGCGTCTCGGCGACGACGAACGCCACCGGCTGGCCTGCGTGGTGGACGTCCGCGTCCTGCAGCGGCAGGTGTTCCTTGATGAAGGACGGGTGGTCGGGGACTTGCAGGCGGGGCATGGAGCGGTGGGTGAAGACGGCGACCACGCCGGGAGCGTCCTCGGCCGCGACGGTCCCGATGCCGGTGACGCGCCCGCGGGCGACGGTGCTCATCACCAGGAAGCCGTGCAGCAGCCCGGGGACCTGCACGTCGGCGGCGTAGGCGGCGGCGCCCGTCACCTTGTCCCGCCCGTCCACCCGGGGCACGGGGCGGCCTACGATCGGGCTCATCATTCGCCTCCCAGGCGGTTGAGGACGTCGGCAAGGGCGCGCCGTACCAGCTCGACCTTGAAGGCGTTGTGCTCCAGCGGTTTCGCGTCCCGGACCAGGGCGGCGCCCGCCGCCGCGATGGCGTCCTCGCTCAGGGGCCGCCCGCGCAGGGCCGCCTCGGCCTCCGGCGAGTGCCACGGCTTCGGCGCGAGGCCCCCGAACGCGAGCCGTACGTCGGCCACCTCCCGCCCCCGCAGGGCGAGTCCGGCCGCGACGGACACGACGGCGAACTCGAACGACGCCCGGTCGCGCACCTTGAGGTAACGGGACCTGCGGGCGGGCCGGCTCCGCGGCACTTCCACCCCGGTGATCATCTCGCCGTGCCGCAGCGCGGTCTCCCGGTGCGGGGTGCTGCCGGGCAGCAGGTGGAACTCCCGTACCGGGACGGCACGGTGGCCGCCGTCCGGGCCGAGGACGAGCACGACGGCGTCCAGCGCGGCGAGCGCGACCGCCAGGTCGGAGGGGTGCACGGCGACGCAGTGGTCGCTGCCGCCGAGGATCGCGTGCCAGCGGTTCTGGCCCGCGACGGCGGGGCAGCCGCTGCCGGGCTCGCGCCGGTTGCAGGGGCTGCCGGGGTCGCGGTAGTACCAGCAGCGGGTGCGCTGCATGAGGTTGCCGCCGATGGTGGCCTTGTTGCGCACCTGCGGGGAAGCGGAGGCCAGCAGCGCCTCGGCGAGCACGGGGAACTCCCTGCGCACCACGGCGTGCTCGGCCACGTCCCGCATCCGGGCGGTGGCTCCGATACGCAGCTTCCCGCCGTCCAGGGCGGCGTCGGACAGGGGGATCCGGTTCACGTCGACGACGAGGCCGGGGGCGAGGGCGCTGTCCTTCATCAGGTTCGTCAGCTCGGTGCCGCCCGCGACGAACACGCCGTCGGGGCTGCCGGCCACCAGCCGCACGGCCTCGGACGCACTGCCGGCGCGTACGTAGTCGAAGAGCCTCACCGTCCCGCACCTCCAGTCTCCTTTGCGGCATCCCGGACCGCGTCGACGATGTTCGGGTAGCAGCCGCAACGGCACAGGTTGCCGCTCATCCACTCCCGGATCTCGTCCCCGGAACCGGTGTGGCCCTCCTCGACGCAGGCGACGGCGGACATGATCTGGCCGGGCGTGCAGAACCCGCACTGGAAGGCGTCCCGGCGGATGAACGCCTCCTGCACCGGATGCAGCCGGTCCCCGCGCGCCAGCCCCTCCACCGTGGTGATCTCCCTGTCCGCCTCCATGACCGCGAGGGTGAGACACGACTTGATGCGCCGCCCGTCGACCAGGACGGTGCACGCGCCGCACTCACCGCGGTCGCAGCCCTTCTTCGTCCCCGTCAGCGCGAGGCGTTCGCGCAGCGCGTCGAGGAGCGTGACCCGCGCCTCGACGAGGAGGGCGTGCTCCTCGCCGTTGACGCGGAGCGTGATCTCCGCCTCTCCGGCCGGCCGAGCGGCGGCCCCGGCCTCCGGCTGCCCGGCGACCAGCGCACCGGTCGGCAGGGCGGCCACGGCCGCGCCGGCACCGCCTGCCTTGAGGACTGTGCGACGGCTGTGCGCGGCCGGCGCTGCGGCTTCGTCGTTCTCGGCCATCGGACTCCGACTCCTCGGCTTTCGGTTGGCGTGCGCCCGCCCTCGGCCCGGGACAGGCGAGGGAGGGCGTGGGGAACGGCGCTGTGGAGATGGCGCATCCAGCGCGGTGCCTCCATCGTCGAACCGGCCTCCGGCCCGCGTCCAAAGCTTGTTTCGCATGGCGATGCAGTTCGGGCATCACGCCTCGTGAACGAGGGCTCCCCGGCCGGTGCGGCCTACCATGGAGGCATGTCCGACTCAGGTGCCGCCCCGGGGCCGGCCGCCTCGCCGGATCTCGACCTGCGCCTCGTCCGGTACTTCACGATCGTCGCCGAGCACCGGCACTTCGGCCGCGCCGCCGCGGCCCTGCACCTGACCCAGCCTTCCCTGAGCCGGCAGATCCGGCGCCTGGAGCGGCAGTTGGGGGTGCGCCTGCTGGACCGCACGCCGCGGGGGACCACCCTCACCGAGGCGGGCGACGTCTTCCTGCCCCGGGCCAGGGCGCTGCTGCGCTCCGCCGCCCAGGCGACGGCGTACGCGCGCGCCGCCGCCGAGCCGACCCGCGTCACCATCGGCTACACGACGGGACTCGTCGTCACCCCCGCGGTACGCGAGCTGCGCCACCGGTACCCGGACGCCGATGTGCACACCAGGCACGTGGCCTGGAACGAGCCACAGTCGGCGCTCGTGGAGCTCCGGGTGGACGCGGTGGTGGCCCGGCTGCCTTTCCCGACGGGCGGGTTGCAGGTGACCGCTCTGTACGACGAACCCCGGGTCGTCCTCGTCTCCCGGGACCACCGGCTGGCCGGCAAGGAGTACGTCACGCTCGACGACATCGCCGACGAACCCCTTCCCCGGCTCCCGGACCCGGCGTGGAACGCCTTCTGGCGCATCGACCCCCGCCCCGACGGTCGCCCGGCCCCCGACGGTCCTTTCGTCGAAGCCGTCGAGGACAAGTTCGAGATCATCGCCGCCGGCCAGGCCGTGGCCATCGTCTCGTCCGGCCTGTACGTCACGGACCACCGCCCCGGCCTCACCGCGGTCCCCCTGCACGGCGTCGAGCCGAGCCACGTCGTCCTCGCCACCCGCACCGACGACGAGAACCCCCTGGTAACCGCCTTCCACACCCTGGCCCGCACCCACCTCACCGCCCCCGCCCGATGAGCCCCGACGCACCGGCCCACCCGGCTCCGACCACAGCCGCATCACCGCACCCCGGCCACCCCCGGGCCCGAAAGCGCAGTGGAGACCCAACCGTCCGAACAACGACGGGCCTGCACCGACACCGGTGCAGGGCCTCGTTCCACGAACGTTCCCGGTCACCGCAGAAGCCGCCGGGAACGGAACGTGACGGAGCCCGGGAGCATGTCCAGCTCCCGGGCTCCAGCTTGCCGCCCATTTGCGCACACCGGCGGCGTTTAAGAATCGCGGGTCATGTTGAGATCGACGTGTTCTGCCTTTGAACTACAGCGCCACGAGAGAGGCGCCGGAGGGACTTGAACCCCCATCCGTCGATAGTCGCCCACGTTCCGTCGATCCGGTGTTCGGCGGCGAATGCTGAGACTGGAGCGAGAATCTGAGGTTCACGGGGCCGCCTCTGCCAGGCTTGGGCCACCCCCGCACGTGGTGCGGGGGGAGGGATTCGAACCCCCAACTGACACCCCTTATCAGCTTCAACATCAGTTTCAGCTTGCGCTCATCGCGCACCCTCCGCTCGCGACGGAGGGCGTATGTGAGGGCTACCCGAAGAGGTAGCCGAATACCGCGTCGCCGACCAGGTGGTCGGTGACATCGGTGCTGTTCGCCTCCTCGCGGGCGAACTTGACCGCCTGCTGGAGCTTCTCGACGCGGTCGAGGAGTTCGTTGACCCGCCGGGCGGGCAGCGCGCCGGAGAACTTCACCGTGGTCCAGTAACCGACCGGGACGTCCTCGTAGTACACCTCCACCTGCGCCGGGTGCTTCTCGGTGGCCTCGGCCTTCACGTGGTTGCGCGGAACCTTCTTCGTGCGGATGGTCCGCACCGGGTCCGTCTTCCACGAGTCCGTCGAGGGGTCCAGGGTCCAGGACTCGGAGGCGTCGAGCACCGGCAGCTTGCGCACGAAGGTGTGCAGGTCGGTGAGTTGCTTCTCCAGGAACAACAGGTACGGGACGGGCACCTGGGGCAACAGCACCGTACCGTCGACCACCACGTCAGCGACCGCGGACCGGTTCGCCCAGTCCTTCGTCGCGGTCACGTCGAAGAGCCGCGTCAGCGTCACGGCGGTCGCCCGCAGAGCGTCCTCGGCCTTGATCTGCACCCGCGTGGACTCGGGCGGAAGCTGCTCGCCCTCCTCGTCCTTGGGCTGGTAGGTCCGGGAGATACCTGCCAGCAGGGCGGGCTTCTGCACGTCCTGGTGAACCCGGGTGAGCTCTTGCAGGGCCTTGGACTTGACGCCCTTTTCGACTGCGATGATCTGATTCAGCTTCGGCACACGGCAAACCTAACAACCCTCCGCCGCACGCACATCCGATTTGACACCTGCCCCGTCCCTTCCGGCCGAGACGGCAGAGCGGCGAGTGCGACCCCGGGCCCGAGCGCGCTCGAAGCACCCGCTCATCGAGGCCGGAGGCCGTGACCGGCGCTTCCACGACGCCCGACGCACCGCGGCCACGTTCCTGCCGATCCGGGGAGTGCCGGAGCGGGTCGTGAGGCAGAGCAGGTGCTGGTCGTCGACGGCGGTGGCGGCCCGGTACCCGCACGTCACGGGCGGCATCCTCAAGGACGCGGCCAAGCGCGTCGGCGGGCTCACCTGGGAGGTGGCGCAGGGCACGGACGAGAGGCGACCACGGGAGCCCGAAACATCCCGTTGAGACCACTGATGAGACCGCGAACGACGACGGGCCCCGCCGACAGCATCGGCGGGGCCCTTCGTTTCGCCTGGTCAGGCGGGGTGCGGAGGATACGAGATTCGAACTCGTGAGGGGTTGCCCCCAACACGCTTTCCCATTCGCCGTGTGAGGGTTCTCGGGCGGACAACGGCGTCCTGACCTGTAGCTCAGTGGCGCGCTGGTGGCCGTCGGGACGCGCCTGGACTGAGGCGAATGAGACCAAAATTAAGACCGCGGGTCTCCCGCGAGCCCAGCCCGGCAGGTCAGCTCCGTTGCCGCCAGGGGGTCGCATTCAACCGAAGTTCGGCCGGTTTCGTACTGTAGTCAGACGCGGGGGTTGAGTGCACGATCGACGTTCGGACGCATGAGCCGTGCGAGTAGTCGTTCACCAGGGGTGGCCTATGGGGTTAGGTCCCAGGTTCAACAAGACCGTACCTGGCCAGGTTGTTGACCGGTTCACCGGGATGAACAAGACGCTGGGGTTTCCGGCGGTGCCGACGCCCGATCTCGGCGATGACGATGACCGTCCGTCGGACGCGACACGTTTGCTGTGTGCCGCCGCGCACCTGCGCCCGGATTGGGACAAGCAGATCAGATCGAAACTGCGTCAGGGCTGGAGGGGGATCGTCCGGCAGATTGCGCCGCGGTGGATCAAGGAACTGCTTCAGGAACGGGACGAGAAGGCGAAGCTGTCTCAGGCGGAGACGTTAGCCGACGGGACGAAGAAGGATCCCCAGAAGTTTGTGCCGCTGGGTCTGGATTACGCACGGTGGGTCCACTGTCGAGTGCTGGGGAAAGAGCTGAGGCCGGTCCCATCGCACGGCTTCGACCTCGCAGAAGTCGCTCTGAGCTGTGCGCAAGCCATCCGATTGGGCCGGCAGCGCCGGGTGCTCATGCTGATGGCCTGGATCGTCGCGGGGCTGTGCTGGTGGCGGATCGGTGTCGACTGGGCACTCCTGACCCTTCTGGTAGGCATATGGGCCGTCTGCTTAGCGGACCGGCTCGTCAGCCAGAGACTTCTCCGCGATGTCATGGCCCGCGAAGCCGATGGAGGGGGGAGCCCGCAGCGACTGTCTGCTGCGCACGAGGAAACCGTTCAGCGTATGCACGGCATGGAGGGCCAGCCGGTCATCCCATACGAACAGCAGATCCGTCCCGGGCAGGTGCGCTACCACTTCCTCGGGGCCGGCAAGCCTTGGTACGAGCGGAACATCGGCATCGATGTTATGGCACCGCCACAGAAGGATGGTGAAGGCCAGAACTCCCGAAACGCCGTCTCCCCTGCTGGACTTCGACTCCTTCCCGGCGCAGACCACCTCCTGGCGGGCGGGAAGCCAGGGGTGGGAGTGGATCCCTTCACCCCAGATGATCTCCTCCGTCATGTGGAGAGCGAACTCACCCGAGCCATCAGCCCAGATCGGGTTTTCCATCCGGCCAACCGACAGGACGTCTTCTCCATTGCCACGATCAACTCGGACCGTTGGGCCAACATCACCGAGGATGAGTGGGCCGGACTAGTGTCCCTGGCGCACGACGGAGCAAGGGCTATGCGCGTCTTCGCAGCGCCCAAGATAGCCCGCCGAGCGCTCTGCGCACGCATGGTCTCCTGGGACGGCGAGATCCTCGCGTTCGTCTTCGTGGCCTTCTCCTATGAGAACCACTTCCTGCGCGTTATCGTCCGTCCACAGGTTGTCAACCCGATTCATCCCGCCCTTTATGCGGCGCGGCCACAGTCGAAGCGCACAGGCTGGCGCTTCGTCGGACGTTCCATGCTGCTGTCGGTTGCGGATGCAGGTGTGACTCTGAAACGTTTGATCAAGCCTCGGCGGGCGCGTGCCCGGCGCCCCGCCGACGATCAGAAGCAAGCGGTCGTGAGTCTGCGTGAGCTGTATTCGCGTCGACACATCGACGACATGCTCCAGTACGACGACGCCCGGCGCTACATCACAATGATGCAAAATCGGGTGCTCTCTGCGATTGAGGGCTTCCTTCTCGACCACAACGTCGACACCCGGAAATTCCGGGAGCAGATCATTGTCATCCAGAACAGCGGCATCATCAACTCCGGGCAGATGAGTGGAACCCAGAACCAGCCCGGAGCAATCGGATCCCAGCAGCAAACCTGAGGTGCATGATGAGGCGTAGGAAACACGATAACTCGGATGGCAACACCGGCGTCCAGAACAGCGGTTTCATGCAAAACGTCCAGAATCAGCCCGGCGCCGTCGGCTCCGTGCAGAGCCAGGGAACAGGCGCTCCTGACCCCCAGACACTCCAGCAGATCACCGAAGGATTGAGCAGACTCATGCAGCAGGTGGCAGCCGACCGGGGCCAGATTCCCGAGGCTGACCAATGTCTCACGTTACTGGACGTCGCCGCAGCCCAGCCTCTAGATCAACCCGAAGGCAGGGCTACCGCGACGGCACTGCTGACCAGGGTCCGCAACCTCTGCCAAGGTGCCAACAAGGCAGTGGGACTCGCTGCATCGATCATCACACTGCTTACGGTCGTGTAACAGGCGGCGGTGTCAATTCGTTGAAGAACGCTCTCGGTGAGGATGCCGTGTGAACCGGGTGCCAGGCACGTTGTCCCACCATGTGCGTCGGTCCCAGGCCGGAGGAGGCGTCAGCCCACCCACACGACTCGGACGATGGAGATCACGCGCGCCCGCTCGGGGGCGAGGTACATGAAGAAGCCGCGGCCGCCGAAGATGTCGAGAGTGCGCAGCCGCCGCCGTGGGCGGGGCCTCGTCCGGCTGCCGCAGCGTCGTGTCCGAGGGCGGTGAGCTGTTCCGCGAGCCGCTCCACCTCGACGACGACTTCGACGGGAAGTCCAGCGGTGACGAGTTCGGCGTCGGGGTTGTAGTGCCAGGTCCAGTCGCTCACCCGGCGACCTCGCGCTGGGCCTCGCCCAGGATCTGCTGGATCTCCGCGACCAGTGGAGCAAGTGCGTCCGGTGACTCGGCCGTGTCGGCCTCGGCCTCCAGGTCCCGCAGGCGGGCGGCTCGCTCCGGGTTGCGCTGTATGGCGACGAACTCGCCCCAGTACTGCAGGAAGGCGCGCAGCGGGGTGATCGTGCTCTGCGCAGAGGCTTGCTCGGCGGCTCGGTCGAGGTGCTCGGCGAACGCTGGAAGCTGTGCCGGGGCGATCTGGGCGAGAGCGGTGCGCAGGGCGGCCGGGGTGAGCGCGGGCATGGAGATCAGCGGGCCGGAGGTGATGTGCTGCTCGGTCATCGCTTCGCTCCTCGGTCTGGTTCGGCACGATCTCTCGTGGCCGCTCCGCTTGGCGACCGAAATCATGCTATCGAGCATGGCGATGTGCGGGACGAGTGTGACGGCCTGTCGACGACAGGGAGGCACCGTGAGGCGTGCACCTCCACGTCCACGTGGTAGTGGACATTTGGCTTGAATGTCCGTTTTGAATGAGACTGAAACCGAGGCCATGGCACACACGAGGCCCCGGCCGACAAGTCGGTCGGGGCCTTCGTTTCGCCTGGTCAGGCGGGGTGCGGAGGATACGAGATTCGAACTCGTGAGGGGTTGCCCCCAACACGCTTTCCAAGCGTGCGCCCTAGGCCTCTAGGCGAATCCTCCGCGGGCCACATTACAAGACGGGGCGGGGTGGTCGCGAACTCGTTCGCAGGGGGTCGGATCGGTTAAGGTGGACTCGCCCCTCACGCGGCGCTATCTCGCTGAACTCCCCCAGGGCCGGAAGGCAGCAAGGGTAGGTGAGCTCTGGCGGGTGCGTGGGGGGCGCCTCGTTGTGCGGGGTGGGTGCCGGTGGGGCGGGGGTTTCGGCGGGTGGGCGCTGTTGTCGGCGGTCACCGATATCGTCGTAGTCGTGTCGCAGCTCGCTCTCTATCGCCGCTACCGGCCCGAGACCTTCGGCGAGGTCATCGGGCAGGACCACGTGACCGGCCCGTTGCAGCAGGCGCTGCGGAACGGGCGGGTCAACCACGCGTATCTGTTCAGCGGGCCGCGGGGCTGCGGGAAGACGACGAGCGCGCGCATCCTCGCCCGGTGTCTCAACTGCGAGCGGGGGCCGGCGCCGGAGCCGTGCGGGGAGTGCCGGTCGTGCCGGGACCTCGCGCGGAACGGGCCGGGGTCGATCGACGTCATCGAGATCGACGCCGCGTCGCACGGCGGTGTGGACGACGCGCGTGAGCTGCGCGAGAAGGCGTTCTTCGGGCCGGCCGCCAGCCGGTACAAGATCTACATCGTCGACGAGGCGCACATGGTCACCTCCGCGGGGTTCAACGCCCTGCTGAAGGTGGTCGAGGAGCCGCCGGAGCATCTGAAGTTCATCTTCGCCACGACCGAGCCGGAGAAGGTCATCGGGACCATCCGGTCGCGGACGCACCACTATCCCTTCCGCCTCGTCCCGCCCGGCACCCTGCGCGACTACCTGGCGGACGTCTGCCGCGTCGAGTCGATCCCCGTCGAGGACGCGGTGCTGCCCCTGGTCGTACGGGCCGGGGCGGGCTCCGTGCGGGATTCGATGTCCGTTATGGACCAACTGCTCGCCGGTGCTGGTGCGCAGGGTGTGACGTACGCCATGGCCACCGCCCTCCTGGGGTATACGGACGACTCCCTGCTCGACTCCGTCGTCGACGCCTTCGCGGCGGGCGACGGGGCGGCGGCGTTCTCGGTCGTGGAGCAGGTGATCGAGGGCGGGCACGATCCGCGGCGGTTCGTCACCGATCTGCTGGAGCGGCTGCGTGACCTCCTGATCCTCGCCGCCGTGCCGGACGCCGGCGACAAGGGGCTGATCGACGTTCCGGCGGACGTGCTGGAGCGGATGCGGCGGCAGGCCGGCGTCTTCGGGGCGGCCGAGCTGAGCCGCGCGGCGGACCTCGTGAACGAGGGGCTGACCGAGATGCGCGGCGCCACCGCGCCCCGGCTGCAGCTTGAGCTGATCTGCGCCCGGGTGCTGCTCCCCGGCGCGTACGGGGACGAGCGCTCGGTGATGGCCCGGCTGGACCGCCTGGAGCGCAACGCCGCGACGGGGCTGCCGACCGTGGGGTACGTACCGGGACCGGACGCCCACCAGCCCTCCGGCGGGGGCGCGGGCGGTGGCGGCGTCGAGGGCCGTGGCGCGGGGGGCGGCGACGGCGGTGGCGGTCGCGGCGGTGACCGTGGTGGCAGTGGCAGTGGCGGCGGTCGCGGTGGTGCCGAGGCTGCGCGGGCTGCTCTCGCCGACGGGGGCGGGGCTGGTCCGTCCGGTGCCGGGTCTGCCGGGACCGGGGCGCCTGGGGCTCCTGCCGCCGGGTCCGGCGGCGCTGTTTCCGGAACCGGGGCCGGTGCTTCCGGTTCCGGACCTGCTGGGTCCGGCGCTTCCGGGGCCGGGGCTCCGCCCGCAGCGGGGGCTCCCGCCGCGGCGGGAGCCGGGCCTTCCGGTGGTTCCGGGCTCCCGGCCCCCGGTGGCGGTGACGCGCCGGCGCGTCGGCCCGGGGCCTGGCCCGGGAGCGGGGCGCCGGCGGCGCCCGGTGCAGGGGGCGGCGGCGTGGCCTCGGGGGCGGAGCCTGCGCCGGCGGCCGGATCGGCGTCTGCGCCCGGATCGGCGCCTGCGCCCGGATCGGCGCCTGC
>NZ_AXVU01000072.1:0-13110 GCF_000482585.1 Streptomyces sp. CNQ329
GGCCGGATCTACCGGGCGAGCATGCCCCTGGGGAACTTCCCCGGCAACTTCGGCTCCTCCTACACCACGATCATGACCGACTCGACGAACAACCTCTTCGAGGGGGTACAGGTCTACAAAGTCGACGGCCAGAACCAATACCTCATGATCGTCGAAGCCATCGGCTCGAACGGCCGCTACTACCGGTCGTTCACGTCCTCCAGCCTGAACGGTTCGTGGACCCCGCAGGCCACCAGTGAGAGCAACCCCTTCGCGGGCCGGGCGAACAGCGGCGCCACCTGGACCAACGACATCAGCCACGGCGACCTCGTCCGCACCAACCCCGACCAGACCATGACCATCGACCCCTGCAACCTGCAGTTCCTCTACCAGGGCAAGGATCCCGGCGCGGGCGGTCCGTACGACCAGCTCCCCTGGCGACCCGGCGTCCTCACCCTGCAGCGCTGACACCCACCGCTTCGAGGAACCCCGGCCGCACCCCGGCCGGGGTTTCCCGGACGGCGGGGTTCTCTCCGGGCCTTCACCGACACCCGCCTCACCGCCGGATCGTCGCTCTGCCGCGGGCCGGCTGGATCTTCCCCGGCCCGGGCCGGCAGGTCCGTTTACAGCCCGGAGAAGGAGCACTACGCTCGGGAGCGCTCCCAAACATATGACGTCTGCCGTCGGGCACGCACACGGGCGACCGACGTCCCGACGGAAAGGGAGAAACCGATGACATACAGATCCCTCTTAGTCCCCCTCGTGGCTGCGGCCCTTATCGTCATGGCCGCTCCCGGCACGGCGCTGAGCAGCAGTCCCGGCCCAGGCACGTCGCCCGTGCAGGTCGGTGCCGCCGCCGCGACCGCCGGATGCGGCCAGGCTCCGACTCTGGCCAGCGGTACGCACACGATCTCCAGCAGCAACCAGAACCGCAGCTACATCCTCAGGGTCCCCGCCGACTACGACAACGACCGCCCCTACCGGCTGATCTTCGGAATGCACTGGCTGGGCGGCACCGCCAACGATGTCGACTCGGGCGGATCCGATGGGTACAACTGGTCCTACTACGGCCTGAGGCGCCTGGCGGACAGCGCGGGCAACGGCACGATCTTCGTGGCGCCCCAGGGCCTCAACAACGGCTGGGCCAACTCCAATGGTCAGGACGTGACCCTCGTCGACGACATACTCCGGGAGATCGAGGCGGGCCTGTGTGTCGACACGACGCAGGTCTTCTCCGCGGGATTCAGTTACGGCGGCGCGATGTCGTACGCCCTCGCCTGCAGCCGAGCGACGGTCTTCCGCGCGGTGGCGGTCTACTCCGGCGCGAACCTCAGCGGCTGCGACGGCGGTACGCAACCCGTCGCGTACATGGGGCTCCACGGCCTCAGGGACAACGTGCTGCCCATTTCCTCGGGACGGGCTTTGCGCGACACTTTCGTCAGGAACAACGGCTGTACCCAGCAGAACCCGCCCGAGCCGGGGCAAGGCAGTCTGACGCACGTCGTCACCGCATACTCCGGGTGCAGCACCGGGTATCCCGTCGTATGGGCCGCGTTCGACGGAGGGCACGACCCCGGCCCCATAGACGGAACCACCGGCGGCGGCTGGCAGACCTGGACGTCGGGAGAGGTGTGGAAGTTCTTCACCCAGTTCGACTCCTCCACGCCCCTCAGCTCCACCGGCCGGTAGATCCCGGGCGGCCTCACAGCCAACGCAACGAAGATCCAACCGTGGAGTCCGCAGAACTGACGCGGGCCTTGAGGGCCGGGCGCCCGGGAGGCGACAAGGGCGTGCGCGATCAGGACTGCCGAGAACCGGAGGAACGATGAAGAAGGTGCTTGTGCTCGTCGGCGACGCGGCCGAGGAGCTGGACACGATGTACCCGGTCTTCCGTATGCGGGAGGCGGGCTATCAGGCCGACGTCGCGGCGCTGACGCGCCGGGACGTCCAGCTCGTGATCCACGACTTCGAGCCGGACTGCGACGCGTACACGGAGAAGAACGGGCGCAGGCTTCCCGTCGACCTGGCCTTCTCGGAGGTCGATCCGGCGGAGTACGCGGGCTTGATCATTCCCGGTGGCCGCGCTCCCGAGTACATCCGCCTCGACCCCGACGTCCGCCGCATCACGGAGTACTTCTTCGCCCACGACCTGCCCGTGGGCACCGTGTGCCACGGGCCGCAGGTGCCGGCGGCCTACGGCCTGCTGAAGGGCCGCACCACGGCCGCGTTCGGACCTTTGGCCGCGGACATGGAGAACGCCGGCGCGGCGGTCGTCGACGGGCCCGACGTCGTCGACGGGAACATGGTCTCCTGCCGGGGCTGGCCGGACCTGCCGGAGTGGTCGCGGGCGTTCGTATCGGTCCTCGAGCGCTCCAGCGCCGCCGGCTGACCGCCGTCGCGTGAGCTTTCCCGTGGAGAGCGCGCGCCCGGGCGTCGCGAGGACGACGGGCCCCGGCATCGAGGGAAGGACGGTCCGGACAGCCGGGCAGGAGACCTATGTGCGCGAGGCGGGTTCCGGCCCGGCCGTCGTCCTGCTGCACGGCTCCGGCCCAGGCACCACGGGCGCGGCCTGGGAGCCCCTCATGGCGGCGATGGCGCCCGGTTTCCGGGTCATCGCGCCCGACTTCGCCGGCTTCGGCCGGAGCAGACCGCTCCCCGGCCCGGAGTCCGGCGGGGAGCACCCCTACGGCCGCCGCGCGTGGACAGAGCAGGTGCTGGAGCTCCTGGACGAACTGAAGCTGGACCGCTGCGCCGTCGTCGGCAACTCCATGGGTGGAGCCATCGCACTGTCGGTGGCCCACGCCCGGCCGCGGACGGTCACCCGGCTGGTGGGGATCGGCACCCTCGGGACCGACATGCCGCTGCCGCCGGGTCTGGACCGGCTCTGGGCGTACCGGCCCGGGCGCGCGGCTGCGCGTGCACTCCTTGAGCTGCTCCACGTCGACGAGGCGTTCCGCACCGACGAGGCCGTCGAGGCGCGGCTCGCCGCCACGCTCGAACCGGGTCCGCGCGAGGCGTTCGCCGCCATGTTCCCGCCGCCGCGCGAGCGATGGGTACGTGACCTCGCGCTGTCCGCCGACGAGCTGGCGCACATAGGGGCGCCCGCGCTCCTGGTGCACGGCGTGGAGGACCGCGTCGTACCGCCGGAGTTCAGCACCCTGCCCCTTCTGCGCCTGCTGCCGGACGCGAGGGCCCACCTGTTCGGGGCGTGCGGGCACGCCTCACCGGCCGAACGACCGACGGAGCTGCACCGGCTCCTGACGATCTTTCTGGAGGAGCCATCAACGACTTCGCGATCCTGCGCACACCCGCCCAGGTGATCTTCGGCACCGGGATGGCCTCCGCGACGGGTCGGCTCGCCGCCGGGTACGGCGACCGGGCGCTGGTCGTCACCGATCCGAACATCACCGGATCACCCGGCTTCACCGCTGTGCTCACCTCGCTGCACGAGGCGGGTGTCGACGCAGGCGTGTTCTCCGAAGCCGTCGTGGACGTGCCCGAGAGCACCATCACGGAGGCGGTCGAGTACGCCACGCAGTACCGGCCGGACGTGATCGTCGCCGTCGGAGGCGGGAGCACCCTCGACCTCGCGAAGGTCACCGCGCTGCTGGTGACCCATCCGGGCACGCTGAGCACCTACTACGCCGTGGAGTCGGTGCCGGGTCCGGTGCTGCCGCTGATCGCCGTGCCCACCACGGCCGGGACGGGCTCGGAGGTCACGCCGGTCTCCGTGATCACCGATGCGACGACGCGGATGAAGGTCGGCGTCGCCAGTCGGCACCTCATCCCGCGGCACGCGCTCTGCGACCCGCTGCTGACCGTGGGCGCACCGCGCACGGTGACCGCTCACTCGGGAATGGATGCGCTGGCCCACGCCGTGGAGTCCCTCATGGCGATCCGCCGGCCCCCCACCGCGTCCTCGGTGCTCGCCCGGCCGCAGGTCGGCAAGAACATGCTCTCCGACACCCTCGCACTGACCGCGGCCGGCGGCATCGTCGCCAACCTGGCCCGCGCCGTCGACGACGGCAACGACCTGGAAGCCCGGTCCGCCATGCTCTACGGCAGCCTGCTCGCCGGCATCGCCTTCGGCAACGCCGGCGTCACCGCCGGGCACGCCCTCCAGTTCGCGGTCGGGGCGGCGACCCACACGCCCCACGGGCTCGGGACCGGCCTCCTGCTCCCCTACGTCATGCAGTTCAACCGAACGGCGCGCCCGGCGGAGATGGCCTCTCTGGCCGACGTGATGGAATGCACCGATCCCGTGGCAGCGGTCCACGAGCTCGGGCTGCGCGTCGGACTGCCCGCCTCACTGGCCGAACTCGGGGTGGAGGCCGGCGACGTCCGCGGACTGGCCGAAGCCTCGATCGGCATCAGGAGACTCATCGACAACAACCCCGTGCCGCTCGACGTGGACGCGCTGGAACAGATCCTGATCGCCGCCTGGCACGGCGAGCCGGACAGGCTCAGCGCGGCACGCGTCTGAGGCCGCCGACCGCCTGACGGCCCCGTGAGGCGCCGTCCTCATGCGTATCAACTTTCCACCGGCCGGCCCATATTCGGCATGGCGAGCACGGGTGCTCCGGGCACCGCCGATTCGGGATCTCGTGCGGCGGACCGCTCGCTCCACCGGTGCGAGTCCGGCAGATCCCGGAGCAACCGCCTCCCCCGCCCCGGGCTTGCAGGGCGGGGGAGGCCGGCCTCACTCGTGGGCCCACCGCTGGTTGGCCGCGCCGGAGCAGGTCTCCAGTTGCAGCAGCGCCCCGTTGGCCGTGGAGGAGCCGGTGACGCCCAGACACAGCCCCGACTGCGCCCCGGTGACCGTGCCGTCGGCATTGACGTTCCACTTCTGGTTGCTTGCCCCGTGGCAGGTCCAGATGATCACCGCCGTGCCCGCACCGGTCCCGGCGCCCTCGGCGTCCAGACACCGGCGTGACGTACCGCCGTAGACCGCCAGTTCGCCGGCGGAGGTGTGCGTCCATTGCTGGTTGGCTCCGCCCCAGCAGTCCCAGATCTGCACCCGGGTGCCCGGCTCGGTCGACTCGTCCGGCACGTCGAGGCATTTGTTCGCCCCCACTGCCCGTAGCTCACTGCCGTCGCCACCACTGTTCCCGCCGTTCAGCGCGTCGAGGACGGCGTGGTACGCCTCCTTCTTCTGGTAATTGCCGTCGAACAGCAGCGGGGTGTCATCACCGCGCCAGGAGTACCGGTCGGTGATGCCCCACGTGGTGATGCCGGTGCAACGGGCCACGGTCATGCACGCCTCCGTGACCTGCCGGTACACGGTGGCCTGGGCGGAGCCCGAGCCGCCGACGTCCAGCTCGGTGATCTGCACGTCGACGCCGAGGTCGGAGAAACGCTGCAGGTTCGCCCGGTAGCTGCTCATGTCGGAGTTCGAGCCGAGGTGGCTCTGGAAGCCCACGCAGTCGATCGGCACGCCGCGGTTGAGGAAGTCGGCGGTCATGTTGTAGATCGCGGTGCTCTTGGCGTTGATGCCGTCGGTGCTGAAGTCGTTGTAGCAGAGCTTGGCGTTCGGGTCGGCCGCCCGGGCGGCCCGGAACGCGTCCTCGATGTAGCCGTTGCCGAGCCGCTGCTGGAAGATCGACTGGCGGCGGCTGCCGTCCCACTCGAACGCCTCGTTCACCACGTCCCACGAGTGGATCTGGCCCCGCCAGTGGCCCGCGACGCCATTGATGTGGCCGACCATCGCCGAGCGCAGGTCGTCACCGTAGAGGTTGCCGACCCAGCCGGGAACCTGGGCGTGCCAGACCAGGGTGTGGCCGCGCACGCTCATGCCGTTGCTCTGCGCATGGCTGACGATCTGGTCGCCGCCGCCGAAGCTGAACTGCCCCCTGTTGGGCTCGGTGGCGTCCCACTTCATCGCGTTCTCCGCCACGACGCTGTTGAACTCACGGTTCAGCGTGGAACCGTACGAGGCGTCGCCGAGCAGGTTGGGAACCACCGCGGCGCCGAAGTAACGCCCGCTCTCGGCCGCCGAGGCGCCGAGGGTGTCGGCGGCGTGGGCGGTGCCGGCGGACATCAGGGTGGCAGCCGTCGCGAGGGCGGCGGTCGTCAGGGCGGCGAGGGCCCGCCGGGTGCGGGATCTCCGTCTCGCCTTCGGGCTGCTGATCATCGCAATCCTCATCTCCTCTGCGGACATGGCATGGCACCGCTCAACAGAGCCTGGTGCCCTGGAACTCCGTGCAGTGGACGCTCAGCGTTGCGTGTTCGGCCTACGTGCGCCGGGTGAGCCGGCGCCGGGTCGATACCCCTGGCGAGGTGGGCCGGCGCGCGTAGAGCAGGACCGGCGCGGCCGGGGCGGTCGCCTCCGGCGCGGCCCGGCCCCGCGCTCGGAGACATTAAATGTCTGACGGAAGGGGCGCAAGCGTGCGTTCGCAAGGTGGGGAAGAATTGCCGAAACATGGCGCCGCAGGCACGAGTTCAAACAATCATATAAGGAGTGATAAGGTATGTGACCCGCCGTCATATCCGATCGTGCGAGCAGAGATCACTCTCCGCTCCCGTCCTCGGTGAGCAAGACATCAGATGTATAGCTCTCCCGCTCCCCCGGCACCGCGGATACGGCTGGAGACCGTGCCAGGTCGTGCGACCGGTCGCGCGCCGTGGTGGTACGAAGCCCGGGGCGGAGGGCAGGCGCACGGGCAAGGCCCGGCGCTCTTGGCGGGGATGAAGGGGTCCCGGGCGGCGAGCGGATCGAAGCCGGCGGAGGAGCCGGCCCGACTGCCGTATCCGCCGGATGCCGTAACGGCTCGTGTGAGCGGAGGGGCGACGGGGCACCTGATGTGCATGCATGTCGCGATTACCGGGGCGAGCCGGACCGTCGGTTCCGTCGTCGTGCAAGGTCTGCGTGTCGAGGACGCCTACGGCCTCGCATGCCCGGCCCGGCGGCGGTCCGGGGGCCCCGGCGGCCTTCGGGACGGCCCGGACGCGCCTGCCGGGGTGGCCGCGGGCATGAGGGAGGCCGCGTCCGGCGGGGTGCCCGTGGTGCGGTCGCGCACCGGGCTCGGCGCGCTTGGCGACGCCACCCACCGGGGTCCGGAGGCGGTGCGGCGACTCCCGTGACCACCGATTCCGCTCAGGCACGCCCCGGACCGTCGCCCGTGCTCGCGCTGCTCGCCGCGGCCCACGGCGGGCCCGCCCTGGCGGTCACCGCCGTCACGGCCCTGCTCGCCGTCCGCGCGGACCTGCGGCCGCTCGACGCCGTCGTCGTCACCGCAGCGGTGTTCACCGGTCAGTTGACGATCGGCTGGGGCAACGACCTGCGCGATCTCTCGCGCGACCGTGCCGTCGGCCGCGCCGACAAGCCGCTGGCCACCGGCGCCCTCCCGGTCGGCTGGGTGGTGCGTGCCGTGGTCACCGCCGCGCTCGCGTGTCTCGTCCTGTCCGTGCTCTGCGGCTGGCGCAGCGCGCTGGTCAACGTCGTCCTCGGCACCGGTGCGGGCCACGTCTACAACTTCGGGCTCAAGGCCACCTCGTGGTCCTGGGTGCCGTACGTCAGCGGCTTCGGGACGCTCCCGTCGATCGTCACCCTCGCCGGCCCCACCCCGGTGTGGGCACCGCTGTGGATGACCGCTGCCGGGGCCGCGCTCGGCGTCGGGGCGCATCTGGCGAACGCCCTGCCCGACCTCGCCGACGACGCACGCACCGGCGTCCGCAGCCTGCCCCACCGGCTCGGCGGACGGCGCTCGCGCGTCCTGGCCGCGCTGCTGCTGCCGGCAGCCTCGCTGCTCGCCGTGCTCGGTCCGGCCGGTACCCCCTCGTGGTGGGCAGGGGCGTCCCTCGCGCCGGTGGCCGTCCTCGCGGTGTTCACGCTGGGCGCCCGGGGGCGCACCCCCTTCCGGGCCGCGTTGGCCATCGCTCTGCTCGACGTCGTGCTGCTGGTGGCCGGCTGATGGCGTCAGCACGCGCACACCCACGCCGTCGCGTTCGGCCGCGGCCGGCGCTCGTCGTACCCACTCGTCCGATCGGCCCGACCCGGGAGCCAGCATGACCATACGCGTCGTCAGCGTGCGCGGCATCCTGCCCGAGCACCGCTACCGGCAGGAGGAGATCACCGAGTCATTCACCACCACGCTGGTCGAGGGCACGCTCGATCGCCGCGTGGTCGAGCGGCTGCACCGCAACGCGTGCGTCGAGAGCCGGCACACCGTGCTCCCGCTGGAGGAGTACGCCCGGCTCGGGGACTTCGGCCGGTCGAACGACGTCTTCATCCGGGCCGGCGTCGAACTCGGCAGTCGCGCAGTGGTCGAAGCGCTCAAGGACGTCGGCCTCACGTCGGCCGACGTCGACTACATCGTGTCGTGCACGGTGACCGGCCTGGCCGTCCCCTCGCTCGACGCCCGCGTCGCGGCGGAGATCGGGCTGCGCCCCGACGTGGTGCGCCTGCCCCTCGTCGGCCTTGGCTGCGTCGCCGGCGCGGCCGGCATCGCACGCCTGCGCGACCTGCTGCGCAGCAACCCGGACGGGGTCGCGGTGCTGATGTCGGTCGAACTGTGTTCGCTCACCCTTCAGCGTGACGACACCTCGTTCGCCAACCTCGTGGCAAGCGGTCTGTTCGGGGACGGTGCCGCGGCGGTGGTCGCCGTCGGCCCCGAACACCCGCTTGCGCAGTCCGACGCCCCCGCCCGCCCCGAGGTGCTCGCCTCGCGCAGCCGTCTCTACCCCGAATCGGAGCGCGCGATGGGCTGGGACATCGGTGCCGGCGGCTTCCGGATCGTACTCGACTCCTCGGTCCCCGACCTGGTGCGCCGGTACGTCGGCGACGACGTCCGCGGCTTCCTCGCCGACCACGAACTGACCGGCGAGGACCTCGGCTGGTACGTCGCGCACCCCGGCGGCCCCCGGGTCCTGGAGGCCCTGCAGGAAGCCCTCGACGTCGAGCGGGACGCCCTGAGGCTGACCTGGGACTCACTGCGCCGGATCGGCAACCTGTCCTCCGCCTCGGTGCTGCACGTCCTGGCGGACACGCTCGCCCACCGCCCGCCCCCGCCCGGATCCCACGGGCTCATGCTCGCCATGGGCCCCGGCTTCTGCTCCGAACTCGTCCTCCTGCGCGCCCCCGGGGGCGAGGGGTGAGCGGCGAGGTCCTGTTCACCGCCCTGATCCTGGCCGTCGGCCTGGAGCGGGTCGCCGAACTGGCCGTCTCCCAGCGCAACGCCGCCTGGAGCACCACGCGGGGCGGCGTGGAGTCCGGACGAGGCCACTACCCGTTCATGGTGGTGCTGCACACGGGCCTGCTCGCCGGCGCGCTCGTGGAGGTGTGGGTGCGGCGGCCGGACACCGCACCGGTCCTGGCCTGGACCATGCTCCTGCTCGTCGCGGCCTCACAGGCGCTGCGCTGGTGGTGCATCGCCACCCTGGGCCGGCAGTGGAACACCCGGGTGATCGTGGTGCCCGGCAGTCCGCGCGTGACCGGCGGCCCCTACCGCTGGTTCTCGCACCCGAACTACGTCGCCGTCGTCGTCGAGGGCCTCGCGCTGCCGCTGGTGCACTCGGCCTGGATCACGGCAGTCGTCTTCACCGTGCTGAACGGGTTCCTGCTCACCACCCGCATGCGCGTCGAAGACGCCGCCCTGGCACGGCTGACCTGAGGAGGCGCGCATGGACCTGCTCATCGCCGGCGCCGGACCCGCGGGTCTCGCCACGGCCCTGCACGCGGCCCGGGCGGGACTCGACGTCGCCGTCTGGGAGCAGCGCGCCGGCACCGTCGACAAGGCGTGCGGCGAAGGGCTGATGCCGGGTGCCGTCGCCGCCCTGGCGGCACTCGGCGTGCACCCGCCGGGGCACGAGCTGCGGGGCATCCGGTACGTCGCCGGAGCGCACCGGGTCGACGCCTGCTTCCGGGCGGGCCCGGGCCGCGGAGTGCGCCGCACCGCGCTGCACACGGCGCTGCGCGAGGCGGCGCTGGACGCGGGCGTGCGGGTCGAGGAGCGCGCGGTGCGCCGTGTCGAGCAGAACGACGACGGTGTCGTGGTCGACGGGACCCGCACCGGCCACCTCGCCGCTGCCGACGGCCTGCACTCCCCGATCCGCCGAGCCCTGGGCCTGCACCGGCCACGTCGGGCCCACCTGAGGCACGGACTGCGGCGTCACTACAGGCTCGCCCCCTGGAGCGACTACGTCGAGGTGCACTGGGCCCGGGACGCGGAGGTCTATGTGACGCCGGTGGCCGGGGACCTCGTCTGCGTCGCGGTGCTCACCACCGCCCGCAGACCGTACGACGACCACCTCGCCGCCTTCCCCGCGTTGCAGGAGCGGCTGGCCGGAGCCGGTACCGCCGGGCCGGTGCGCGGCGCGGGCCCGCTCCGCCAGGCTGCAAGCGCGCGCACGGCCGGCCGCGTGCTGCTCGTCGGTGACGCGGCCGGCTACGTGGACGCGCTGACCGGCGAGGGCATCGCGCTGGCGCTCGCGCAGGCGTCGGCGGCGGTGCGGGCAGTCGTGAGCGGGGACCTGAGGGCCTACGAACGGGAGTGGTGGCGCATCACCCGGCGCTATCGCTGGCTGACCCGGGCGCTGCTCGGCGCGACGAGGATGCCCCCGGTCCGGGCAGCGCTGGTGCCCGCGGGGCAGCGGCTGCCGTGGTTGTTCGCCGCGACCGTCGACACCCTCGCGCATCCGGCACGGTCGTGACCGGGCCCCGGGCCGCATCCCACGCACCTCATGCGCATGACGAAACTCGCAGGTCAGGCAGCCTTCTCGGACCTGACCAGCACTGCCACGCACTCCATGTGGTGGGTCATCGGAAACGTCTCTTGCCAAGCCATGCAGACAAAACCACAGGTCAGAGCGGGTTCCCGGCGCCGTGGGGGGTTCCGTCGCCCACGTAGAGCGTCAAACGAGCGTCACGAGCAACCGCACAGCGCACAGCCGCCTCCCGACCCACCGCCCGCAGCATCAGCGTCGGCTGCCGACTCGCCGGCGGCGGGCTTCGTCGACCGGCTGCCGGCCTCAGTGGTGACTCTTGGCCATGCACCTACTCGGCCAGCAACCAGCCGGACTTGTGCTCCAGGGGCGACGAATTTTCTGCAGCAAGCACATCATTGCATTGTTCGAGGTAAGCAATCCGCAGCTAAAAGGCAGGAATTGATATTACTCAAACAATCCCAAGCGCTACAAGGATCAACCCAATAATGCCTGCAAGAATCGCCACGGCAAGGAACAGGTCCGCACCAGGACTGCGCCTCAAGATATTCTTCTCCATTCTGGGCGCACTAGAGTCCGATTTGGGCGATCGTGGAAGCGTGGCACGTATTTCCTCTGCCGCACGCTGGGAAGTTCGGAAGCGGACGTCAGCGAGTGATCCGCCGAAGCAGAAGGGGTTAATCTCGTCACCATGCACTGCACTTATAGAGAGACCCTCGTACGGGTCACCGATTACCTCTTTTACCGTCTCATACGGAATGTTACGCACACCGAGGAGCCCGACGACAATGATGGATTTTCTGGTCAACACGATCCGGCATGTGCCATAACGCCGGCAGAAGGCACTGATCGCCGCAATCACTGCTGTGAAGAATATTGCGTCGCGATAATTTCCGTTCCGATGGATACCCGCCATTGCCGCCGAGATACCAATTGCCCACATGACGATGACGCTGGCCCAGCCCAGGATCTTCCATGATCGACGCTGAAGGACTCGACAGTCAGGGTTGTGCATCTTTACTCTCGGATTGAATGACACGCACGAGCATCCACTCCCGGCAAGAACACTCCCGCTCCCAGCACCGCAGAATCCCCAATGAAAGCTGCGAATTGATACCCACATTGAGTGCTGCGCGACTTGGTCCACGAAAGTTACGGGGATTCGCTAAAGTAGGCCAGCCACATTCAGCGCCACCAAAACCGGAAAGGGCAGGAAAAGAAGATCACCAACGGTGATCAACATTCTTCGCTTCGACGCCTCCTTGAAATTGACGGATCCTCGACCCCCAGATCGATGAACTGCTATCGCCGCCCGGATTTTCTCTGCCGCATCCCTGACCGTACGGTCTCGATCGACATTAGATCCTGAGAAAGCGAAGACGGGAATCTCACCCCCGTCAGCAGTCTGGACCGAGAGGCCAAATGACGTGTCCAACTTTCTGATGCCGTGAAGCGGAATCCAGCAGGATTCCCAAAAACCAATCACATGCAGCGCGCCGTTCTGGATTTCCACTCTCGGTGCGATGAGAGCCCGCCAGATAAGCCGCAAGACCAGTGGCGACATCGCTGCAGCAATAGCCGTGTCGGCAAGGGAATTCTTTTCCCAGCCAATCGCAAGGCCAGCAGTGGAAATCGCAATCACAACCGAGAGGCCGACGAACCCTCCAATGTAGCTGCTCTTACGCCTCAGGACGACTACATCACCAATCCGCATTTCGTCTCCTCGGCATTCTAGCAAAGCGGGGAACTCAGCGACCCAGCACTGCAGGTACCCCAGGCCAGGCCGCCGTTCAACACAGCGTTGTTTCCGGTCATCTGCCAATTGACCACACCTGGCGCACCCTTCGGGCGCTTATCCCCACGCCAAAGCGGCGGCCTGGGACCTGCCGGACCACGGCTAATTGCTCCGCTACGCCAACTCCCGGCCAGTTGCCGACTCACCATACCTCCACCGACAGTCCAGACAGCCGTGAGCACCGCATTCTGGGCACTCCATTCACCGTTAGCGTAGTCGGCATAATTAGTCGATGCCCAATAAACTCCTCCGGCGAGCGTACACCAGCCGGCCGATGCCAGCACGCACACGCCAAATACGGAGACTTCGGTCATTCCTCGCCAGTGGTCCTTGGTGAAGTTCCAGCCCGCTTTGAGGCCGTCCCCGATCATATTGACGCCACCCTTTAGTGCGCCTCCTATTCCTCCCAGGATTGAGGACTTGTTGTTCTCCTTTTTGCGCCATTCGGCTTTGGCTTTTGCGGCGGCGAGGAGTTGGTCGCGTTTGATGCTGTCGAGGCGGTAGCGCTCTTCCTGGGCTCGGGCTTGCTGTGCGCGGGTCTGTGCCCAGTAGGAGTTGAAGCTTCTGGTGTTGTGGCGGACGAGGGCGCGGTATTTGCTGGTGACGTAGCCTCGGCTGTTGGTGTAGCCCTGTTTGCGGTACCAGCTTTTGCGGACCTTGTTGTTGCCGTAGCCGTG
>NZ_AXVU01000073.1:0-12308 GCF_000482585.1 Streptomyces sp. CNQ329
GATCTCCCGCATCGCGTAGGCGCCCTGGTGACCGCTGACCGAGCGGTGCCGGTCCTTCCACGCGGTGATCACCGGCTCGATCAGAGCCCACTGCTAGTCGGATAAGTCGCTGGGGTACAGCTTGCGTTCACTCACACCATCACACCAGCAGACGAGCGGCTATGGACCGGCAGACTCCGCCCCGTACCCACACCAACAGGTGACGCGATAACCCATCAAAGAGTCACGAACCGCCCTCTCAAACTCAAGGCCACCTCGGCCGGCTTCAGCCAGCTCCTCGTGGTCAAGACCGCAGAAGCCGCGGCCAGTCCGGAGCTGAAGGAGATCACGTTCGCCCTCGGCACCGACGGTGTCGACGTCAGCACCGATGATCACGGCAACCTCAAGGCCGTCAACCCGGCCGGACAAACGGTGTTCACGGCGCCCACCCCGCTCATGTGGGACAGCAGCCCTCCCGTGACCGCCCCGCGCGTCGCGGGGGGTGAGGAAGCGCCCCGTACCACGAGCGACTTCGAGGTGCCCGTCGGCGGCCGCGACGCTGCCATGGGCCTGGAGGTGTCCGGGGACACGGTGACCCTCACTCCCGACCAGGATCTGCTGACCGGCGCGGACACCCAGTACCCGGTCTACCTCGACCCGTCTGTCTCGGGGTCGCGAGTCGCCTGGACCATCGCCTACCAGAAGTACCCCAACACCTCGTACTACAACGGCTCGGGATTCGACGGAGGTACGTCCACCGCCCGTGTCGGGTACGAGAACGAGACCAACGGCCTGGCCCGCTCCTACTTCCGGTTCCGCACCGCGAACCTCTGGTCCACCGACAAGATCGTCACCAAGTCCACCTTCAGGATCAAGAACACCTGGTCCTGGTCCTGCAATGCGCGCAAGGTCGAACTCTGGCGCACCGCGCCGATGAACGAGAACACCACCTGGAACAACCGCCCGGACAGGCGCGAGACCCTGGACATCGTCAACGACGCCAAGGGCTGGTCGTCCGACTGCCCTGCCGGCAACCTCGCCTTCGACACGACTGCCGCGGCCAAGGGCGCCGCCAGCAGTAAGTGGAACAGCATCACACTCGGTCTCAAGGCCACCGACGAAACGGACGTCTACGGCTGGAAGAAGTTCACCGCCAAGTCCTCCGTGCTGTCCACCGAATACAACACCCGACCCAACGTGCCCAGTTCCCTGGACACCGCGCCCGTCTCCACCCGCAACAGCAAGGGCTGCGGAGACCAGTCCCCCTACGGGCTCATCGGCAACACGGACTTCTACCTCACCGCCAAGGTCAGTGATCGCGATGGCGGCACCGTGAAGGCTCGCTTCCACCTGTGGCCCACCGGTCACCACCCCAACGACGACCCGAACGGCACGCTGATCATCAACCAGACGGTGTCGGTCACCTCCGGTACCGTCGCACGGGTCAAAGTGCCCAAGTCCGCTCTGACCCCCCATCTGGGCACGGCGAACGGCAACTTCTCCTGGAAAGCCCAGGCCGACGACGGAAAAGCCACCTCCGACTGGAACCCCACCCTCGGCGCACCCGGCTGCCGCTTCGTCTTCGACCCCAACCGTCCCTCCACGCCCCCGGCCGTCTCCTCCGCCCAGTTCCCCGACGGTGCGGAAGGCTGGCCCGCCGACACCGGCGAGGCCCGTACCGAAGGCACCTTCACCTTCGCCGCCAACGGCGTGAACGACGTCACCGCCTACGAGTACTGGCTGGACACCAGCCCTGACCCCGTCACCGTCAACGCCCCCTCCCCCGGCGCCGCCGTGTCCATCAAGGTCACACCGACGTTCACCGGCCCGATCAACCTCTACGCCCGCAGCCTCGACAAAGCCGGAAACCGCTCTGACGTCGCCACCTACCTCTTCTACGTGAACGGCCTGTCCACCCCCGACAGACCCGGGGACCTCAACGGCGACGGCAACGCCGACCTCTGGGCCGTTGACGGCAACGGCAAACTCCACCGCCACTACGGAAACGGCGACGGCACCACCACCGACCAGCAAAGCCTCGCCAGCAGCATCGACTGGACCAACTCCCGGATCACACACCGCGGCGACTGGACCGGCGACGGCTACGAAGACCTCATCGCACTGCGAGACTATCCCGCCACCGGCCAGAAGCGCATGTGGATCAACCCGAACAACGGCTTCGGCTTCGCCTGCACCACCTGCAGCACCACCACCTACGAACGCCAGGAAATGACTGTCCTCGAAGAGACCAACAACCACTGGAAGGCAGGAGCGAAACAAATCCTCGCCGTCGGCGACGTCGACGGCCCCCTCGACACCGACGACGACGGGCAGATCGACACCCCCGGCTACCCCGACCTCCTCGTCAACGACGGCCAGCACCTGTGGCTCTACTACGGCGACCCGGGCGGCAGCGCCTACCTCGACGCCTTCCGCGACCCCGTCCTCCTGGCCGCCGGCGACGGCATGAGCACCGGCACCAACACCCTCGCCAACGTCACCATGACCGCCCCGGGCGACTTCGACGCAGACGGGTACGCGGACCTCGCCGTCCGCTTCGACAACGACGGCAGCGGCCTCTTCCTCTACGACGCCATCAACCCCGACGCCTCCACCTGGCCGGGCCAGATCGACCCCACCCACCGAATCCTCATCGCCAACAACTTCGGACCGAACACCGTCCCGATGCTCACCGCCGCCCCCGACGCCAACAACAACGACACATTCGACCTCTGGACCACCACCCCCAACAGCGGCCGACTCCGATTCTTCGCCGACTTCACCCCAGACGGACCCGGAGCAATCACCGTAGCCTCCGAACAATTCGCCAACTACCAAGCCCTCGGCTGAACCGAGGAATCCTGCGATTCACCGGTGAGGGCTGGCCCCAGCCAGCCCTCACCGGCAATGGGATCGCCCGAGCCCTTGGACCTGCGGCAAAGGCATTACGGGTCTAGCCCCCGGCTTGCCGACTTCGACGGGCTTCCTGGCACAGCCGCACCCTTGAAATGTACTGAGCAAGAACGCGAAGCCGCAGCAGAGCGCATCCTCCGGGGCCAGCCCTCGCCTTCGCCCTGATCGCACGCGATGGGCCAGGGGAGCGTTCAGGCAGCTACGGTGAGCGGGGTTTCCATGCGTTCCCAAGCGCCGAGCACGGCCCTGTGCGCGTCCGGCTGAAGGTGTGCGTACCGCTGGGTGGTCTGGAAGCTCTCGTGGCCGAGGAGGTGCTGGACCTCGTAGAGCGAGACTCCCTTCTGCACGAGCCATGAGGCGCAGGTGTGGCGCATGGAGTGCGGCGGATAGTGCGGAACGAGCTGCAGTTCACCGTCGTCGCCGAAGTAGTAGGCGGCTTCGACAGCGGGCCACCAGGTCTGTGGGCGCCAGTTGCTGTCGGCCAGGAGGCGCCCGGAGCGGCCCTTGGTGATGGTGGTGAAGACCACCGCGTCGCGGTCGAGCCGGTGGATGTGGCGTTCGAGAGCCTCCAGGACGTGGGGTGGGAGCGGGACTTCACGGCGGCTCCTGGAGCTCTTGGGATACTCCTTGATGCCGCTCTTGGCGTTGACCTCCACCACGAACAGGCGGGAGCGTCGTGTGTCGATGCGGTGGCGGTGCAGGCCGGACAGCTCGCCCCAGCGCAGCCCGGTATAGAAGCCGAGCAGGCACATCGTGCGCCAGGCGGGCGCCAGTCCGTCGAGGATGCTCTGTGCTTGGTCGGGTGTGAACCACTGCGGTGGTTTGACGGCGATGGCCGGCAGGTCGATGCTGCGGCAGGGGCTGACCGCGATCACGTCGTCGTCGACCGCCGCACGCATGATGGACGACGTCAGGTTGTAGGCCCGCTTGATCGCGGAGGCCCCCGCTCCCTTCTCGACGAGGGAGCGGACCCAGCTTTGGACGTCCATGCGGGTGATGGCCCGCATCTCCCAGTCCGCCCAGTAGGGCAGGACGTGGTTCTTGATACTGGACCCGTCGCCTCGGAGGGTATGAGGCTCGACGATGCGGGCGTTCCACCACCGGTCGTGCCACTCCCGGAACGAGATTTCGCCGGCCCGCGGGTCACGCATGCCTCCGCGGGCGAACTTGGTCTCCAACTCGATGCCCCACGCGCGCGCCTGGGCCTTGAGGGGGAAGGACTCGCTGAACCGGTCTCCTGCCCGGTTGCGTACGGTCGCCTGCCACTTTCCGGATTTCAGTTTTCGCAGGTACGAGGTTCTGCTCCTTCGTGCGGGGCGGTGAGGGCGGGGTGACGGGGAGGGCTTAGCGGCGGGACTGCGGGGAAGTGACCGACCGGCTGGTGATGAACTCCTCCAGCGCGGCGGCAGGGACGCGGATGCGCGAGCGGCCGGTGCCGGTGCGCAGGTCGACGACGGGCAGTTCCCCGGCGGCGATGAAGCGGTAGACGGTGCGGCGGTCGACGTCCAAGACGGCGGCGACAGCGGGAATGGACAACAGGTGTACGGGCAAGAAGGATTCCTGGAAGGTGAAGAGACGTTGAGAGTTGGCGCCCTTCGCCGTGCTGCCAGATCGAAGGTCAGCCAGCCCTGTCAGGAAAATAGGACTTCGCAGCGCGGAGCTTGCGGGTGGTATGCGCTGCCCACGGCGGGTGTGCCGTGGGCTAGGCAGCTCCGCGCCTTCTCTCGACTGCACGGATTGCCCCGGCTTTCGCCGCGTCTCCACCCCTCAATGATGGTGATGATCGCCGGTTAGGCTAACCGGCGATCGTCGGCTATGTTGCCCCATGCCGCCGCCTCGTAGCTCCCATGTGAGAGCAGCATAGAGGCCCATGGACAGCGCAGCGGGTAGGGCGGAGTCGTCATCGGGTGCCGGCGCGTCAGCGCGTCGGCACACCAGCGCGTCCGGATCCCACGCAGGCGCCTGGAGGGTGCGTCCGTCCGGACAGTTGGGGCCGGGCGGACCAGCGGGGTCGGGCACAGTCGAATCGGCGCCATCCTTGCAGTCGACCCCGTCCTTGCCGTTCGCGCCGGCCGGACCGGGCGGTCCCGCAGGGCCGGGCACGGTCGAGTCCTCGCCTGCCGGCCGGCTGCACCGGGGCTGCCGGCCGGCCATGCACGCCGATCATCGGCCCACACGAGCGGGCAGCACAGCGCGGAATCGCCGGCTGGACGATCACGCACACCATAGATAGTCGACGGCGACCCCACGTCCGCCTGTCGAAAAGGCCCCGCCACGCCGCCAAACACGACACGAACGCCGCCGGCCGCGAGGCGGGCGACGGCACCCGATCACACTGCTGCGTAACTCGCGCGGAACAGATCCTGCGCCCGCTCCACGTCCCTCGGCGTACGGAGCTGCACCTCCAGATCACCCGTCCCGTGGTGACCGAGCCCGGACACGTCCCGGGTGAAGCCCGGAACAAGGTCGACGTCTTTCGGGTCGGCCTTCAGATAGACCACCACCTTGGCCTGCTGAGGCGGGATGAGGCAGGCGAAGTTCCGCAGCCGCTGATACGCCCGGTACTGCTTGCGCTCCACACGGGTCACGCCGTCCCCGAGCCCGAGCAGAACCTCGTCGACCGCGCCCGCCAACTCCATCATCGGCGCGCTCCGGGCATCGCCCGCTGCCCTGGTAACCCGCCGGCGCCGTGCCCGGCGGGCCACCTGCGTGCCGCCGCGCACGGAGGCGACGGTCTCCATACCGAGCAGGTCGCTGCCGAAGAGCCGGTAGCGGACCAGGTCGATCGACCGCCGGTGCTCGCGCACCGCGTGGACGTCGTATCGGGTGAAGTCACCGGCGATACAGATCAGACGCGGCCCGCTCCACAGGACCTGGGACGCGACCGTCACCCCGAGCCGGTCGCGGACCAGGTGCTCGAACTCTGCCCGGTGGTCCATCAGCCAGGCCAAGTAGAAAAGGCCCTGGTTGATGACGCCGGCGTCGACACCACGCTTGTACTCGATGACGACTGGCGATCCGTTCTCGTCCAGCCCGAGCGAGTCGATACGGCCCCCGTGTACCGGTCCGGTGCCGTACTCGCTCGCCAGGAACCGCACCCCCAGTAGCGTCTCCATGTGCGCCTCAACCAGGCCCTGCACATCCGCCTCGACCTCAGCAAGACGCGAAGCGACCTCGACCACGCCGCCGTTCACCGTGTCCGTACGGAACAACTTCAGACTCGACACCGTCCCCTCCTCGGCCCAGGCAAGGCCAACACCGAGAAGAGGTGCAGTATTTCCGCGTGGCAGCTTCGTCCCCTGCTCTTCCCGCCACGCGACCTCGATGCACACCCGGGACAGGCCACCTCCGCGGCCAAGGTGCGGAAAACCTCATCCCAGGCACCCCGCCCAGAGGTGATCCTGCTTTATTAGCATTAACTCTATATGCGCCAATCCACGCAAGTGCTTGAAAACTCAGCAGGATCGACGAGAAACTGCAGGCCACGCAGGGTGCTCCCCGCGATCGCGGGGATGGTCCCGGAGGCCGCGTCGCCCCACTCGTGGCCCGCGCGTGCTCCCCGCGATCGCGGGGTTGGTCCCGACCAAGGTCTACGTTGGTCGCCAGCTCGTGTGTGCTCCCCGCGCCCGCGGGGTTGGTCCCGGCGCCCAGGTGAACGCCACATGCGGCGAGAAGTGCTCCCCGCGCCCGCGGGGTTGGTCCCTCCCCAAGGACCTGCCGGCCCCCACCGGCGTGGTGCTCCCCGCGCCCGCGGGGTTGGTCCCAAGGCCGCCCCGATGGAGGCGTGATGGCTGACGTGCTCCCCGCACCCGCGGGGTTTGTCCCACATCGGGGAACGTCGAATTCATCGTCACGAAGTGCTCCCCGCGCCCGCGGAGTGGTGCCGCCCGCAGCCGCCCTTCTAGTTGGGCTTGGTCAGGTTGGTATGGGGTCGGGGGTGTTGCGGTGACGGGTGAGGCAAGCGCAGGTCCAGATGGCCAGGAGGGTCTGCAGTTCGCGGACGACTCGGTAGAGGCTCAGCCTGTTCGGGGAAGGCAAGACCCCGCCCCCCAGACGGCGCTGGTGAGAATCGTGAACGTCCACTCGTGCGGGCGAGCTGTTCGAGGCGACGACCTCAGGCAGGCGAGGCGTCACCCAGGCATTCATGGCACCACTTTTGTGCTCCGCGCCATCGCGTGACTGCGATCGAGGGCCTACACGTCGAGCATGTCGAAGGCGGCCGGCTCTGCCCTAATCAGTTGGTGGGGTGCGGCAGGGTGCGGACCAGTAGCCTTGCAGTACGAGGCGTAGGTACTGGCTGCGAGCGGCCCCCGGGCGCAGAGCCGCCCACACCAGCCGCTCGCGCTTGTATTGGCGGATGTGCCGCTCAATCAGGCGCTGATGCCGCCCAGGTCATTCCCCCATGGGTCCCCCGCGCCCAGCAGGCCCGCGTCAGAGAGCTGTATACACGCAGGTCAACCCCGTTGGTCAGCAGATAGAGCAGGCGCCTTCTAAGCACCTACTCCATCACCTTCGGCACACGCACCTGGCGGCGGTGGAACTCGGTGACGCCGCCCGTAGGATGTGACGGAAGTCGTTACGGAACGAAGGGTGTCGTCGTCCCCGCGCCCAGGCCGTCCATGCCCAGGTTCGCGGTCGGATGATCAAGATCGGCAAGCAGTGTCCACCACTGAGACGGCGTCTCGTCTGCGTACCAGGTCGGCCTGCGCCAGCGGTGCTCAGCAAAGGTGAAGGCCAGGCGGCGGCGGGCGCGGGAGGCCATGACATGCAGCACCCGAAGCTCTTCGCGGAGGGCTTCGGCCGAGGTAGCGCGGTAGTCGGGAACGCCCCCTTGCTCGAGTCCGACGACGTAGACGACATCGAACTCCTGGCCCTTTCCTGCGTGTCCGGTCAGGAGGTGAAGGCCGGGGGTGACCGGTCTATCGGGCGCGCCGGCGGAACGTACGGCGCCCACGGCCTGCGCGAGAGTGAGGACGGCGAGGCGCTCGCCGAGGTTCTCGATGGCCCTGCTGAGCTCATCCAGGGCGGTGGCATCGTCCGGGGACAGATGGCTGCGGCAAATCCGGTCCAGCGCGACCAGTTGCTTGCCGCGGTGGGTGCTCGCGGCCAAGGCGTCGGGGAGGTGGTGGTGGAGCAGTTCGGCGATGTGGGGTTGAGCGAGGGGCTGGTGCCACTCCTGATAGCTCAGGTCAGCTGCGTCCAAGGCGGCAGTGAGGTCGCTGAGCCGGTATGTGGTGCGTGCGATCACGCCGATGGTCAATTCGGGGCAGTCCGCCAGGTCGCAGCGGAGCCTTGTCACCAGGAAGTCGGCTTCGGCTTTGGTGTCGTGGTGGGTCAGCGCCTCGACGCGGCAGTCGGCGCCCCAGCTGTCCGGGTCGGCGCACCGTAGCTGGGTGGTTCCGAGTTCGGCGGCAAGCCGGTTGACCGCGGCCAGGACCGGCGGGCTGGACCGGAAGGACACATCTAGTGCCGCATCAGGCAACGTTCGCCTTGTTCACGATGTCGCGAAGGCGCTCGTCTTGGGCGTGCTTGTTCCGCCAGATGATGTAGCGGCGGATCATGCTGCCCTGGGCCTTGTGGCTGGGGTGGTCGGTGCCGTCGAGGGTGAAGTAGCGCAGTGCCGTGAATTGGGCCTCGATCCGGTTCAGCCGCGAGGAGTTGGTCGGGGTGTAGGCGATCTCAACGTTGTTGGCCTCGGCCCAGTTCGCCACCCGGCGGCACCGCTTGGTAGCCAGGTGCGGCGAGTAGTTGTCGCACACGATGGCAATACTCACGTCGGACTGGTGGAGGGAGCGCACGTAGCGGCAGAACTCCAAGAACTTCGAGCGGTTCTTGTTCTTCTTGATGTGGCCGTAGAGCTGGTCCTTGCCCAGGTCGTAGGCCGCGAACAGGTGCCGGACCTCGTGCGGGCGGGTGTAGGTCGCGCGGCGGCGCGGCCGCGGCTGGCGGTCGGGGTCCTTGCCCTTGCCGCCGCGCTCGGCCCACTGGCGCCCGGGATGGGGTTGCAGGTTCAGCGGACCGAACTCGTCTATGCAGAAGATGACTTCGGGCTCGCCCATCTCGGGTATCACCTCGCCGTCGGCGATGGCGTATAGGTGCTCGACCCGAGCCTTCTTCGCCTCGTAGTCGGGATCCTTGGAGGTCTTCCAAGTCTTCACGCGTTGAAAGGAGACGCCCTCCTCGCGGAGCAGGACCCGCAGGCCCTCGTGGCTGATGTCGTCGACCTCCCCCTCGGCGACCAAGAAGTCGGCCAGCTTGACCAGGCTCCAGGTCGAGAACGGCAGGCCGTGCTCGGCCGGCTTGGATTTGGCGATCTTCTTGATCTCGCGTCGCTCAGGCAGCGTGAAGGTCCTGGGCCGTCCGCCCTTGTACTTCGGGTAGAGCGAGTCGAAGCCGTCCGCGTTGAAGTTGTGGATCACGTCGCGGACCCGGTCCGCGCTGGTGAACGTCACCGCAGCGATCTTGTCCACCGGCATGTCCTGCGCGGACAGCAGCACCATCTGCGCCCGCCGCCAGGTCACCACGGACCCGGTCCCGCGGCGAACGATCCGCAGCAACCGGCGCCCCTCGTCGTCATCGATTTCCCGCACCCGCACACGTTCAGCCACGTGATCATTCTGGACGCCGGAGCCGCTTGCGGCCGTCAACCGCATCACGTAGTCCTACGATTCGTGTCATGGCTGGTTCTGACGATGTGCAGCCCGCGTTCTGGGACACCTCCAGCAACTACGGCGTGCAGCGGCCGCTGACTGACCAGGATGTGCAGGAGGCCGAGCAACTGCTCGACGTCACGCTCCCAACCTCGCTGCTTGATCTGTTGCGCGCTCAGAACGGTGGCCAGGTGACAGGCACTCGGAACGCGTTCCGGACAGACAAGCCGACCTCCTGGAGCGAGGACCACATCCCGTTCGACCATCTGATGGGCATCGGCCACCGCGAACGCGCAGTCTCGTTGCTCGACAGCCCCTACCTGGTCGAGGAATGGGATCTGCCCTCGCCTCTCGTACTCCTCTCGGGCGACGGACACTACTGGATCGCGCTGGACTACCGTGCGTGCGGCCGACACGAAGAACCTTCAGTCGCGTGGTTCGACGCTGATTTCAGCGTGGAGTTGGCCCTCGCCCCGGACTTCGGGTCCTTCGTCGAGGGCCTCTCTTCCTCCAGCGACTTCGACTGAAGCGCCACCGGGACACACGTGACTGACCTCGCGAACAGTGGGACGGATCCCGCCCACGTCACCGCAGGGCAAACCTTGCCTGATGCGGCACTAGTCCGGGGAACGGGGACGGCGGACCGACCGCGTCGCGCAGCACCGGAGCCGCGGCGACGAGCCGGAAGGTCGGGATCAGGAACGCCACCGGGTGACCGGAGTCGGCGGCCACCACCATGCCGACGACGGCGGCGAGCTCGTCATCCCATACCGGCGCCCCGCTGAAGCCGCGGCCGACAGCGTAGCCGCCGTCACTGTCCCCGGCTCGTTCGAACTGGATCCAGCCGTTGCCTTGCCGCTGCCGTAACACTCCGGCGTGCCAGATGCCCTGCTGGTGCCGGCCGGGGAACCCGATAGTGCGGGCCCGGTGGCCCCACAGATCGTCCCCAGTCGCTACCAGGGGCACCGGGCGGGATGCGCCGGCCAGCGGGGCGGGAAGCTCCAGCACGGCGACGTCCTCGTCGGGATGCCAGTGCCGCACCGAGGCGGTGACTGGGGCGGAGACGCCGGCGATGGGGGCGTCCACCTGGACGCGTGCGCCCACACCTTCGGCGTCGACGACGTGTGCGCAGGTCACAGCCAGTCGGTCAGTCACAAGGAATGCGGCACCGGCCGCCTCCCCGTCGGCACGCAGCACCCGCAGGACACCGCCGCCCAACGGCACAGGGTCAGCATCAGCTCTCACGGCTGCTCCCGGTGGCGCTGCCAGGTGAATGAGACCGAGAAGTTCGCCTCACCCGCCGCGCTGGCGATCACCACGTCCGCCTCGGCCGAGAGTGAGACCCCGAAGTCGACGCTGAACTCGTCCGGCGGATCGTTCATCTCTCTCAGATGCGCCACGAACCGCTCGGCGACCGGGCGCACGGTGCCCAGCGTCGCGTCGAGCGACCGCCCCGCCTGGGCGACCGACGGTCGTCCAGGCCGCCCCACCCGGATCATGCCCTCATCCGGCTCCCGCACCTGCACGACGATGTGTTCCGTGCCGTCCTCTGTCAGCGGCACCTCGACCACACGCACGTCACTCCGCCCCCTCGCCTCGTCACGCCCCACGCATCTGCTCCGGCCCTTTCCCAGAAGCTAGGGCCCTGACGCATAGCTCACCGACCACGACTCGATGCGGCCCGTACCTGACGTTCCTGCGGTGGTTTATTACGGCAACGCCACAACCGGCGGCCCGGGCGGCGCTCATTCCAGTGACGCGGTCCGGCGGGTGAGGTAGAAGGGGAGGCGGTCGAAGATGATCCGCATCCGCCGGTCGTGCCGTCGGAAATGGTGTGCCCTCCGAGACACCTCGGTGACCGGCACAGCCTCGGTGTCATACATCAGGAGCGTGGTGTGCCGAGAGCATTGAGCATTTCCGATCTACGCTCGGGCGGGTGACCGTTGCTGGCGGTGGATGACGAAACGGCGTAGACCAGCACGGTGACCCGGCTCGGGCTGATGCGCACCGCTGCAGCACACGCCAGCGCTTCAGCTCGGCGAAGGCGCGCTCGACCGGGGCGCGCAGCCGGGCCAGTGCGGTGTTGGCATGCCGTTCCCAGCCGTTGAGCCTTTTGCCCTTCGGCCGCTTGATCGGCGTGCGGACGCATCCGCCGGCGCCCTGGTAGCCGGAGTCGGCAGTGGTCTCGATGCCGGCCTCGGTCACCGCCTTGATGATGCCGTCGGCCCGCGCCGCGGTGATGTCCGCCGTGGAGCCGACGCGAGCGTCGCCGAGGAAGAACAGCTCACCGACCGGGCTGGTCAGCCCCTGTACGTTCATCCCGTGGTCGCGGTGCTTGGCGTTGTACAGCGGATCGTCGTTGGCCTCGGTGGCCAGCGCGCCGCAGCGCCAGGCGGGGATGAGGGTGCCCTTAGAGGGCGGTTCGTGACTCTTTGATGGGTTATCGCGTCACCTGTTGGTGTGGGTACGGGGCGGAGTCTGCCGGTCCATAGCCGCTCGTCTGCTGGTGTGATGGTGTGAGTGAACGCAAGCTGTACCCCAGCGACTTATCCGACGAGCAGTGGGCTCTGATCGAGCCGGTGATCACCGCGTGGAAGGACCGGCACCGCTCGGTCAGCGGTCACCAGGGCGCCTACGCGATGCGGGAGATCGTGAACTCGATCCTCTACCAGGGCCGGACCGGCTGTCAGTGGGCCTACCTCCCGCATGATCTGCCGCCGAAGAGCGCGACGTACTACTACTTCGCCGCCTGGCGCGACGACGGAA
>NZ_AXVU01000074.1:0-12312 GCF_000482585.1 Streptomyces sp. CNQ329
GGCTCGAAAACGGCACCGACCAGCAGGTACCAGTGAAGGGAATTCCTGCTGGTCAGTGGCGCTCCGGTGGTGAATTCGCAGGTCAGCGCAGTGGTGGAGGCACTTGATCCTCAAGTGGCGCGAGGACGCCCCACTGCAGGCGGCGTGACCGACAGGCTGCCGTTCTGACGCGCTGTTCGGCCGGGCTTGATCTGCGGGTTCTCGTGCCGTAGCCGGCGGGTGACGTCGGTGTTCTCTCCCGCGACGGCGGGCCGGGGGTGGGGGTCAGGGTTTTGGGGGCGGGGTCAGTGCGTGGTGTACGCAGTCGCGGAGCAGGGCGCGGCGTTGGTCGTGCGCGGTCGGGCTCTCGTCGGAGGAGGCCGCGTAGACGTTGCTCACCGGTGACCAGGCCATGGACATGGCGATGACCACGGCCATCACGTCGAAGGGGTCTCCCTGCCTGATGCGCCCGGCGGCCTGGGCCTCCGCGATGGCGCGGAGTTTGTGGTCGTCGTAGCGGTCGTGGTCCGCCACGAGGTGTCCCGTCGGGCGTCGCTCCAGGCGTGCCCAGGTGGCGAGCCGGATCAGGTCCGGGCGGTTGAGGTATTCGTCGTAGAGGCGCACCGCCCAGTCGGCGAGGTCCGTGGCGTCGATGGGGACGACATTGGTGATCCGCTCCAGGGAGGCGAAGAAGATCGCGTCGAAGAGCGCGTCCTTGTTGCCGAAGTAACCGTAGAGCTGTGCCTTGTTGGTGCGTGCGGCGGCGATGATCCGTTCGATGCGTGCGCCGGCGATGCCGTGCTGGGCGAACTCCCGGGTGGCGGCGTCGACGATGCGCTGGTACGTCGCGGCTCCGCGGCTGCTGGACGGCTGGTCGGGCATGCCGGAAGGTTAACAGACAGACTTGTCTGTTTGCGTTTCGGTCCCCGTGCGCCTACGGTCAAACAGACCGAACAGTCTGTCTGAGGAGATGGTGATGCGCCCCACGACCGGATGGCGGGCGGACAGCGCGACGCGGACCCTGCGCCGCGCTGCGCTGGAGCGCCGGGATCTGCGCCCGGACGACATCGCCGTGCGCGTCGAGTACTGCGGCGTCTGCCACACGGATCTCCACGCGCTGCGGGCGTACGAGAGCGACGCGAACGGGGTGCTCGTGCCCGGGCATGAGTTCACCGGCGTGGTCACCGAGGCCGGCGGCGCCGTCTCCGGCTTCTCCCCGGGGGCTCCCGTGGCCGTCGGCAACATCGTCGACTCCTGCCGCACCTGCCGCATGTGCCGGGCCGGCCAGGAGAACTTCTGCCGTGACTTCCCCACGCTGACCTACGGAGGAGCCGACCGGCAGGACGGGACGACCACGCTCGGCGGGTTCTCCCGCGCCTACGTGGTGGACCAGCGCTTCGCCTACCACCTCCCCGCGGGCCTCGACGCCGCCGCCGCGGCCCCCCTGCTCTGTGCCGGGGTCACCGTCTGGGAACCGTTGCAGGCGCTCGGGGTGGGCCCGGGCAGTACCGTCGCCGTGGCCGGGCTGGGCGGCCTGGGGCACCTCGCGGTCAAGATGGCGACCGCGCTCGGCGCCGCGACCTCCGTCATCAGCCGGACTCCGGACAAGGCCGGCGAAGCGCGCGGCCTGGGAGCGCAGGGATTCGTCGTGTCCACCGACCCCCGGCAGATGGAAGCCGTCCGCGACCGGTTCGACGTGGTCATCGACACCATCTCCGCCCCGCACGACCTGGCCCCGTACCTGCGGACGGTCGCCCTGGACGGCACCCTCAGCCACCTGGGCCACCTCGGACCGGTCACCGTGGACACCCTCGACCTGCTCATCGGCCGCAAGAAGCTCAGCTCCGCCGGCAGCGGGGGACGCCCGTCCACCGCCGCCATGCTGCGCTTCTGCGCCGAGCACGGCATCACCGCAGACATCGAACTCCTGCCGTCGTCCCAGGTGAACACCGCTCTTGAACGCCTGGAACGCAACGACGTCCGCTACCGCTTCGTGCTCGACATGTCCGACCTGGACTGACCGCCTGCACCGCCGGTCTAGGTGCGCACCTGGATCAGCGCGTGCGTGCCGCTGGTGCGCCAGGCCGCGCCGGACCGTTCCAGGGTCTCCAGGGTCCCCCGCTCCACCCCCACGACGACATCGGACTTCAGGGTGCGGAGGGCCGCGACCGGCCCGGGGAACCAGGCGGTGCGGTCCGCGAACGGCACCGTGGCATGCCACTTCCGATCGCCCACGAGACGCCGGTAGTTGAGATCGCCCTTGAAGAGCGTGAGCGAGGCGGCCCCGAACTCCGTCCGGAGGTCCCCGGGCATCTCCTCGTACGGCAGGGGAGCGCAGAAGAACGGGTGGGTCCGCACCTCCAGGCGTCCGGTCGCCATGGCCTCCCACAGGCGTCCGCCGATCGTGCCGGCTTGGCCCGGCGCTCGCGCGAGGCGGCGGAGGCAGTCGACGACGTCCGGGGTCGTCGCGTCGGAGACGTAGTACGGGGCCGGCTTGACGTGGAGGACGACCCGCTCGGCGTGCCGGTGTCCGAGGAGGTGGTCGATGAGGACCAGGTCCGGGATGAGTTCGCGCCCCGCGTTGTCCGCCACGACGGCGACGCTTGCCGGGGCATCGGCGGGCAGCAGCCGCCAGAGCGCGGCGCTGTCGTCGGCGACCAGGTCGCCGCCGGTGTCGCCGGGTGCCGGCTCCGCCGCCGTCACACGGAACCCGAGGTCTGCGCGATTGCCCCAGAGCGCGGCGTGGAGCAGTGCGGTGGCCCGCTCGCCGGCCGGGGCGTCGGCGAGTGCGTCGAGGGCCCGCAGTTCGTCGTCCACCGCCGTACCGCGCAGCTCGGCCTGCTTGAAGGGGGCGAAGGGGTCGATGCCCTGCCACGGGCCCGCGCCGAAGTACTCGATGGCGCCGAGGAGCCTGCGGTAGAAGTAGCTCTCCGCCCACAGGAACGGGACGTCGAACCACGATCGGCCGACGTGCCCCTGTCCCCAGCCGGACCAAGCCGCGTGATCGTGCTCGGACCGGGGGAGCGGTTCGACGACACCCCTGGTGGTCTCTTCCCGCAGGGCGTCGAGCGCCTCGTGCTGCCGGGGGGCGTAGGGGAAGGCGTCTCGTACCTGTTCGATCAGGGCCGGATGGCGTTCGGCCAGGACGCTCCGGGCGAAGGAGCCGGGTTCGTTGCCCAGGATGACCGGTGCGCCGCTTCCGGCGGACGGGCCGTCACCGCGGCCGGCCCCGTCGCCCGTGGCGGGGGAAGTCGTCTCCGTCATGGTGTCCACTCTTCCTCGGCCGGGAACCTCCGGCACGGCCGCCCTCAGGCCCTGACCGTGGGCGAGCGGCGGTGGCGGGGCGGTCGGTGCGTACACCCGTCCGCTGCTCCGGTCGTGCGACCGCTTTGCCCTGAATATACGATTCTTTGCGTTGTTGTGTTTCCTTTTGGAAGGAAGTCACATGCCCCGTACGCGGAAAGCGACCCTCGGCGCCCTCGGCGCCACGCTCTGCGCGACCGCCTTGGTCGGCACCGCCGGAGCCACCCAGGCGCAGGACGACAACGGCGTCGCGAAGAAGAGCGCCGACGAGATAGCCACCCGGGCCACGGACGCCTTCAAGGACGCCCGGTCCCTGCACGCCACCGTGAGCAGGGAGGGATCGGGTCTCGACGCCCAGGACCCGGCCCGCCTGGAAGTCTCCGCGGACCGGGACGACAACTGCGTCGGCACCATCGACTTCGCCGCCGACGGCGGCAGCCTGGAGCTCATCAGGCACGCCGACAAGGTGTGGGTCAAGCCGGACGCGACCTGGCTGAGGAACAACCTGCCCTCCGACCAGTCGAAGGACATGCGGAAGCTGGAGGGCAAGTTCCTCCAGGGCACCGCCCAGGACCAGGGCCTGTCCGACCTCGCCAGGCTCTGCACCGTCAACGACTACCGCGACGCCCTCAAGGACGCTCTCTCCGAGAGCACCCTGAAGAAGGGCGGGAGGACGACCGTCAACGGCGTGCCCGCCGTCGAGGTCACCGGCAAGCACGACGGCACCGACATGACCCTCTCCGTCGCCACCACGGGCACGCCGTTCCCGGTACGGGCGACGTCGAGCGGGAAGGGCGAGGAGCAGACCGCGAACTTCACCTTCGACCAGCCCGTCCCCGACAAGACCCCGCCGCCCGGCGAGACGGTCCCCTGGGGCGGCTGACCCCCCCGGGTGCTTGTCCCGATTCCTGCCCGTCCGTGTCCGCCCCGCCGCGATGTCGGTCCCTGATGTGAGACTGAACGCATGAGCGAGGAGCGCGGGCGGGCACGGGACTTCGGCATCCCGCTGACCGGCGAGCCCGGGGCGTGGAACGCGATCACGGACGTGCCGGGCGTCCAGGTCGGGTACGTGACGCTGATCGAGGGCGAGGACGTACGGACCGGGGTCACGGCACTGCTGCCGCGCGGGCGCGACGGCGTCGGCACGCCCTGCGCGGCGGGGTGGCACTCGCTGAACGGCAACGGCGAGATGACCGGCACGGCGTGGCTGGAGGAGAGCGGCGCGCTGGCCACGCCGGTGCTCGTCACCAACACGTACGCGATCGGGCCGGTGCACCGCGGCGTGGTGGAGTGGGTGCGTACGCACCGCAGGGACGCGGCGCCGGAGTGGCTGCTGCCGGTGGTCGCCGAGACGTGGGACGGGTACCTGCACGACATCCACGGGGCGCACGTCACGCCGGTGCACGCGGGCGCGGCGATCGACGCGGCGGCGGGCGGGCCGGTCGCGGAAGGCAGCGTCGGGGGCGGCACGGGGATGCGGTGCTACGGGTACAAGGGCGGCTCGGGGACGGCGTCGCGCGTGGTGCGGTACGGGACGGAGCGGTACACGGTCGGGGTCTTCGTGCAGGCCAACTTCGGGGCGCGGCGGGAGCTGGTGGTGGCGGGGACGCCGCTGGGCCGCCCGGCGGGTTCGTACGGGAGCTCCGCCGGGCCCGCGGGCTCTGCCGGGCCCGGGAGCCCCGGCGGACCCGCGGAGCCCGCGGATCCCGTGCCGCCCGGGGCCGGGTCCGTCATCGTCGTCGTCGCCACCGACGCGCCGCTGCTGCCCGGCCAGTGCAAGGCGCTCGCCCGGCGCGTGCCGCTGGGGCTGGCCCGTACGGGCACCACGGGCAGCCACTTCTCCGGTGACCTCTTCCTCGCCTTCTCGACCGCCAACCCCGGCGCCCTCACCAGCACGTTCCCGCCGCGCCCCGCCGCAGGCGGGGACGCGGGCGGCGCCGCCGACGAAGCTCCGTACGAGACGCTGCGCTTCATTCCCTGGGGCCGCGTCGACCCCTTCCACACCGCCGTCGTCGAAGCCGTCGAGGAGGCCGTCCTCAACGTGCTGACCGCCGCCGGCCCCATGACCGGGCGCGACGGGCACCACGTGCCCGCGTTCCCGCTCGCGGCCCTCGCCGGGCTGCCTCGGGTGCGTACGGACTGACCGCCGGGCACGGCGCCCCGCCTGCGGCGAGGCGGCGTGTCGGTCCGCGCCCCGCCGCCTCCGGTGCCCACGATGGGTGCGCCGAGGCGAGAGGAGCCGCACCGTGGCCCTGCACCAGACCGACCGCGGCGTCGCCGGACCGTACGACGACGTCTACGCGATGTCCATCAGCGAGCACGCGCTGCCCAGGTACCGCATGCCCGAGGAGGTCTCCGACCCGCGCGCCGTCGACGCCCTCATCCGCGACGAGCTGGCCCTCGACGGCAACGCCGCGCAGAACCTGGCGACGTTCTGCACGACCTGGGCCGAGGCCGAGGTGCACACCCTCATGGACGACTGCCTCGGCAAGAACATGGTCGACAAGGACGAGTACCCGCAGACCGCCGAGATCGAGAACCGCTGCGTGCACATCCTCGCCGACCTGTGGCACTCCCCGCACGGCGAGACCACCATGGGCTGCTCGACCACCGGCTCCAGCGAGGCCGCGATGCTCGGCGGCCTGGCGCTCAAGTGGCGCTGGCGCAAGCGCCGCGAGGCCGCGGGCAAGCCCGCCGACCGGCCGAACCTGGTGTGCGGGCCGGTGCAGGTGTGCTGGGAGAAGTTCGCCCGCTACTTCGACGTCGAGCTGCGTCAGGTGCCGCTGGAGCCGGACGCCACCGGGCTGCGCCCGCACCAGTTGCGCGCGTACGTCGACGAGAACACCATCGGCGTCGTCGCCATCCTCGGCGTCACGTACACCTGCGACTACGAGCCCGTGAAGGAGATCGCCGCCGAACTGGACGCGATCCAGGCCGACACGGGTCTGGACGTGCCCGTGCACGTGGACGCTGCCAGCGGCGGCTTCGTCGCCCCGTTCCTCCACCCCGAGCTGGAGTGGGACTTCCGCGTGCCGCGGGTGGCGTCCGTCAACGCCTCCGGCCACAAGTACGGCATGGCGCCTCTCGGGGTCGGCTGGGCGATCTGGCGCTCCGCCGACCTGCTGCCCGAGGACCTGATCTTCCGGGTCAGCTACCTCGGCGGCGACATGCCGACCTTCGCGCTCAACTTCTCCCGGCCGGGCGGCGAGGTCGTCGCGCAGTACTACAACCTGCTGCGGCTCGGCCGCGCCGGTTACCGCCGCATCTACCGCGCGGCGGCCGGCAGCGCCGGGTGGCTGGGCGAGCAGATCGCGGACATGGGCCCGTTCACGCTGCTGTACGACGGGCGGGGGGCGCTGCCGGCGGTGTCGTGGACGCTGACGGACCCGGAGGGCGCGGGCTTCACGCTGTACGACGTGACGGAGCAGTTGCGGATGCGCGGCTGGCAGGTGCCCGCGTACCCGCTGCCGCCGCGGCGGGAGCGGACCGTCATCCAGCGGGTGCTGATCAGGCACGGGATCAGCCACGACAAGATCGAGCTGCTGGCCCGGGACGTACGGGAGGCGCTGGCGCGGCTGAAGCACGGGGCCGGGGCGCCGGCGCCGCACCGGCCGGGCTTCCACCACTGAGACGCGGGGCCGGGCGGGAGGCGGACGCGGGCCGTGCGGGGCCGGTGCCGCCGGCACGTGGCAGGCGGCGTCGGGGCGGCGAGGTCCGGGAGGATGCCCACCGGCGCGGCGCCGGCCGGGGGCGGGGGCCACGGGGCCGCCGACGCGGGCAGGGCGCGGGCCGCCGTCGGGCACCGGGGTGCTCGCCGCCGGCGTACCGCGTCGGCCCGGGGCACCGCGCCGCGCGAGGGTCCGCGAGCGGTCAGCCCAGGTGCTGCGCGTCCGCCACGCGGACGCGGGCGAAGAGCAGCGTCAGGACCGCCCCGCCCACCGCCCACGCCGCCAGCACCAGCAGCGAACCCGTGATCGCACGCCCGTCGAAGTACGCGATCGACCGTGCCGTCCACGTTCCCGCGCCCGGGATCAGCGCCGGGCCGATCTCCCGCCAGAACGGCGGCAGCAGCGGATACTGGTACGGCCCGCCCGCGCTGGGGTTGCCCGCGACGACGATCACCAGGACCGTCAGCCCGATCCCGGCGACGCCGAGCATCGCCTCGAACGCGAACGTCGTCGCCCCCGCCGCGCACACCACCAGCGTCCCCAGCGCCGCCAGCCCCCACACGCTGCCCGGCAGCGCCCCCAGCACCGGCCCGACGACCACCGCGCCCAGCACCCCCAGCGCGATCGCGTACAGCACCAGCGCCCCCAGCCGGATCACCGCCCGCCGCGGAGCCGACGGGCGGGCGCCGTAGCTGATCGCGAGGATCGCCGCGCACAGATAGCCGCCGACACACCACCCCACGGCCAGGTAGAACGACGAGAGCCCCCGCACGTCCTGTGAGCTCACCGGCGCCACGTCCACCGTGCGTACGGTGCGGCCCCGCTCCCGTTCGGCGGCCGTCACGACCTCCTGTACCGCCTCCGCCAGGGCCTGTCCGCCGCCGCTCGCGACGAGCAGCACGTCCGATCGCTTCTGCGGGTCGACGATCAGTGCGCCGTCCAGCTTCCGGTCCCGGATCCGCTCCGCCGCCGCTTCCCGCGACGCCACCGCCCGCACGGAGAGCGGCGAGCCCGGCAGCCGGTCGAGGCCGTCGAGCACCTTGGCGTGCACCGGCGCGGGAGCGGCGACTCCGAACGGGATGTCCTTCGGCTTCGGCGCATGGAAGGCACCGGTGTACGAGGTGATGAACAGCACCCCCAGCGCCAGCACCCCCAGCACCAGCAGTGCGGAACGCGGCGTCACCGCATCCCGCACCTCCCGCCCGAAACTCCCGCCCCCGCCGCCCGTGCCGTCCCCCGGCGGTCCGCCGTCGCCGGCCCCGCTGCCGCCCAGGCCGTCCCCGCTGTCCAGAAGCATGACCTCAGCGTCCGCGACGCCCCGCGCGCCCGCACCGCGGATACGCCCGAACGAGCCCCCGGTCCCCTCTCACGGCAGCACCGCCAGCACCAGATACGCGCAGAACAATGCCACGTGCACCCCGCCCTGTTGCAGCGTCGCCCGCCCGCGCGTCACCGTCAGCGTGCCCACCACCACCGTCATCGTCAGCAGGACCAACTGGCTCTCGCCCAGCCCCAGCTTCAGCGGCCCGTCCAGCCAGACCGACGCGATCGCCACCGCCGGGATCGTCAGCCCGATGCTCGCGATCGCCGACCCGTACGCGAGGTTCAGGCTCGTCTGCACCCGGTCCCGGCCCGCCTCCCGCACCGCCGCGATCGACTCCGGCAGCAGCACCAGCAGCGCGATCGCCGCACCCACCGCGGAGCGCGGCAGCCCCGCCCTGTCCAGCCCGTTCTCGATCGCCGGCGACACCCCCTTCGCCAGCCCCACCACGGCCACCAGCGCCAGCAGCAACAGCCCCAGACCGAGCCAGGCCGTACGCGCCGACGGGCGGTGCGCCGGGTCGTCGAGGTCGTCGATCACCTCGCCCTCCGGCGTCACCGGCAAGAACTCCTCCCGGTGCCGCACCGTCTGCGTGGCCACGAACATCCCGTACAACGCGATCGACGCCAGCGCCGCGAACGCCAACTGCGGCGTCGTGAACACCGGGCCCGGTTCGCTCGTCGTGAACGTCGGCAGCACCAGACTCATCCCCGCCAGCGTCGTCACCGTCGCCAACTGCGTCCCCGTCCCGTCCGCGCTGAAGAACGCCTCCACGCGGCGCAGCGCGACCAGCAGCAGACTGATGCCGACGATCCCGTTGCAGGTGATCATCACCGCGGCGAAGACGGTGTCGCGGGCCAGCGCGCTCGACTTCGCGCCCCCGTCGACCATCATCGTGACGATCAGCGCCACCTCGATGACCGTCACCGCCACCGCCAGCACCAGCGCCCCGTACGGCTGCCCGATCCGCTCCGCGACCACCTCCGCGTGGTGCACCGCGGCGAGCACGGCGGCGATGAGGAAGACGGAGACCACACCGGTCAGGGCGCCGGAGAGGGAGCGCTGCCAGGTGAAGGCGAGCACGACCGCGGCGACCGGCGGTACGACGACCGACCAGTGCAGGCGCCGGGCAGCCGTACGGACGGTCATGCTCCGACAATGGCACGCGAGGCGTGCCGCTGCTCCTCATGCGCGGCCGGACGGCGTCCCCTCCGCCCGCTGTGCCCCCTGCCTAGGCCCTCACTGCCGCCGCACGGTGCTCCTGCGGGCTCACCCCGTGCATCCGCTTGAACGCCGTACTCAGCGCGAACGGAGTCCCGTACCCCACCCGCCGCGCCACCGCGCCCACCGTCGTCTCCGGCTCCCGCAGCAGATCGGCCGCCAGCGCCAGGCGCCACCCCGTCAGGTACGTCATCGGCGGCTCCCCCACCAGCTCCGCGAACCGCCGCGCCAGCGCCGCCCGCGACACCCCCGCCCGAGCCGCCAGCTCCGCCACCGTCCAGGGGTGCGCCGGGTTGTTGTGCAGCAGCTTCAGCGCCCGGCCCACCACCGGATCCCCCTGCGCCCGGTACCAGCCGGGCGCCTTCGCCTCCGGCCGTGCGAACCACGCCCGCAGCGCCGCCACCACCAGCAGATCCAGCAGCCGGTCGAGCACCACCCGCTGCGCCGGCCCGTTGTGCCCGATCTCCTCGTCCAGCACCGGCAGCAGCGGGCAGTCCCACATGTCCCGGCGCAGCACCACAAGCCGCGGCAGCGCGTCCAGCAGCCGCGCGCCGATCTCGCCGGCGTTCTCGTACGACCCGATGAGCATCCGCGCCGAGCCGCCGCCGTCGTGCGTCCAGGTCCGCACGTCCGCGTCCAGCTCCTCGGCGAGGCTCTGCCCGTCCGGTGTCTCGCAGCGCCCGCCCGCGTGGATCACCGCCTGCGGCTCGGTGGCCGGATCGTCGGAGAAGACGTACGGATCCGGGCCCCGCATGATCGCGATCTCGCCCTCCCCCACCCGCACCGGCTCCGCGTCGTCGTACGTCACCCACGCCGTACCGCTCGCCAGCGCCACGATCGACAGCGGCGCGCGGTCCACGACCCGCACCGCCCACGGCGGCTCCAGGAGCGCGCGTATCATCAACGCGCCGTGCGCGCGCGGGCTGTCGAGGAGACCGGCGATCGAGTCCATACGGACCAGCGTAGACGCTCGCGTATGCCGGCGAGCCTTTCAGCCATGGAGCGTCCAGCCGGGCGCCGCTTCACTGGCCCTATGACACACACCGGGCAGAACATCCACCTCGTCATCGGCGGCACCGGCAAGACCGGCCGCCACGTCGCCGGAAGACTCGCCGCCGGCGGCCACGCCGTGCGTGCGGTGTCCCGCCGCAGCGGCATCCCCTTCGACTGGCACGCCCCCGGTACCTGGGCCCCCGCGCTCGACGGCGTCCGCGCCGCCTACCTCACCTACGCCCCCGACCTCGCCGACCCCGCCGCCGCACCGGCCATCCGCGCCTTCGCCGGGACGGCCGTACGCGCCGGGGTGCGGCGCCTGGTCCTCCTCTCCGGGCGCGGCGAACCCGAGTGCCACCCCGGCGAGGACGCCGTCAGGGAGTCCGGCGCCGAGTGGACGATCGTCCGCTGCGCCTGGTTCATGCAGAACTTCGACGAGGACTTCCTCCTCGGCCCCGTCCTCGACGGCGCACTCGTCCTCCCCGCCGCCGACGTCCCCGAGCCGTTCCTCGACACCCGCGACATCGCCGACGTCGTGGTCGCGGCCCTCACCGAGGACGGGCACACGGGGACCACGTACGAGCTGAGCGGCCCCCGGCTGCTCACGTTCGGCGAGGCCGCCGCGGAGATCGCCGAGGCCACGGGCCGCGCCGTGCGCTACGTGCCCGTCACACCCGAGCGGTTCCGCGAGGCGGCCGGCGGGCACCTGCCGCAGGAGCTCGTCGAGATCTTCACCGACCTCTTCACGCGCATACTCGACGGCCGCAACGCCCACCTGACCGACGGCGTCCGGAAAGCCCTGGGACGCGCCCCCCGCGACTTCACCGACTTCGTGCGCGAGGCGGCCGGGAGAGGAGCCTGGAATGTCTGAACTCCGCACGGCGGCGCTGTTCGCCGCCGCCCTCACCACGGGACTGAGCGCGGGACTCTTCTACGTCTGGTCGTACTCGGTGATGCCCGGCCTCGCCCGCGCCTCCGACCGCACCTTCGTCGAGAGCTTCCAGCAGATGAACCGGGCCATGATGAACGGCTGGTTCGCCCTCACCTTCGGCGGCGCCTTCGTCTTCCTCCTCCTGGCCGCCGGACTGTTCCTCGGCGCGGACGGCGACCAGAGGGCGAAGACGCTGCCGTGGCTGATCGCCGCGCTCGTCCTGTACGTGGCCATGCTCGCCCTCACCTTCGCTGTCAACGTGCCGCTGAACAACGACCTCGACGCCGCCGGGGCCGTCGACCGGATCGGGGATCTGGCGGGGCTGCGCGAGCGGGTGGAGGACAGGTGGGTGCGGTGGAACAACGTCCGGTCCGTCGTCACCGTGCTCTCCTTCGGCTGCGTGAGCTGGGCGCTGTTCCAGTACGGGCGCGCCACCGGCAAGGGGTAGCGGGGTGGCGGCACGAGGCCGGCACCGGGAGCAGGAGGGCTCCGGGGCCGGCCTCAGTCATCCTCCGGGGGCGGGGTGCGGTTCCGGGCCGGACCCGTGCCGGGGCCACCGGCCCGGCGCCGGGGCTCCGGCCGCCGGACCCGCCGCCGGGATGCTCTTATGGATGTCAAGCAGCGGTTGCGAGGTGCCTTGGGGTCGCTGCGGTGGCGTTGGTGATGGTGAGGACGTGGTAGATCTCGCGGGCGACGAACCGCTTGAGGCAGCGGATGATCTCCTTCTTCGACAGGCCCTCCTTGGTTCGTCGCTCCATGTACTGCTTGGTGCGCTGGTCCCAGCGCAGGCGGCAGAGCACGATCCTGTAGAGGGCCGCGTTCGCGGCCCGGTCACCACCCCGGTTGAGCCGGTGGCGGTGGGTGCGGCCGGATGACGCGGGCAGCGGGGCGACGCC
>NZ_AXVU01000075.1:0-11484 GCF_000482585.1 Streptomyces sp. CNQ329
GCACCCCCCGCCTTCCACACCGCCAGCATCCCCACGACCATCTCCACACCACGCGGCACACACAGCCCCACCCGCGACTCCCGACCCACACCACACCGCCGCACATACCGCGCCAACCGATTCGCCCGCCCATCCAACGCGGCATACGACAGCGTCTCCGCCCCACACCGCACCGCCACCGCCTGCGGCGCCCGCCGCACCCACTCCTCGAACCAGTCCAGCACCGACCCCTCCGGCACCGCCGACTCCGCGGCGTTCCACCCCGACACCACCAACGCCCGCTCCCCGGCCAGCAGCACGTCCACGTCCCCCACCCGCAGCGACGGCTCCGCCACCACCTGCTCCAGCACCCGCACCAACCGCCGCGCCAGCCCCTCCGCCTCACACGCCGCGAACAGATCCGGCCGATACGTCACCCGGACTTCGAGGTGGTCTGCCGCATCGACGCCGAGCGTCAGCGGGTAGTTGGTCGCTTCGCGGGAGTCCAGGACGTCGATGGACAGTGCGCCGGGGTCCGCGGTCTCCCCGGGCGGGCGCGGGTAGTTCTCGTAGACGACGAGGGTGTCGAAGGTCGCACCGGCTCCGCAGAGCTTCTGGATCTCCTGGAGGCCCAGGTGCTGGTGTCCCGTCAACGCCGACTGCCGGCCCTGCAGTTCAGCGAGCATCTCCGCAACCCGCTGCCCACCGTCCAGCCTCACCCGCACCGGCAACGTATTGATGAACAACCCCACCATCGACTCGACACCCGGCAACTCCGCCGGACGACCCGCGACCGTCGCCCCGAACACCACATCCGAGCGCCCCGCCAACCGCGCCAACACCAACGCCCACGCACCCTGCACCACCGTGTTGACCGTCAACCCCCGCCCACGCGCCCATGCACCCAGCGCAGCCGTCACCTCGTCCGTGAGCGCGACCAGACACTCCTCCGGCACGACGGGTTTTCGCCCCGGGTCGGCGGGAGCGACGAGCGTCGGCCCGTCCGCGCCGGCCAGCTCCGCCCGCCACGCCGCCCGCGCCGCCGCCTTGTCCTGACGGCCCAGCCACTCCAGATAGGTGCGGTACGAGGGGGCGGGGCCACGGCCGGAGTCGGTGCCTCCTGCCGCGTACACCTCGGAAACCTCGTTGAAGACGACCGGCATCGACCAGCCGTCGGCCAGGATGTGGTGGCTGGTGATGACCATCCGGTGCGCGCGGTCGCCGAGGCGGATCAGCAGGATCCGCAGCAGCGGGGCCCGCCCCAGGTCCATCGGCTGTTCCCGCTCCTGTGCCGCCAGCCGTTCCACCGCGTCCGGCACGGCCTCCCCCGCGCCCGACAGGTCCGCTTCCCGCCAGGGCAACGGCACGTCACGCCGGACGATCTGCACCGCTTCTCCCGATGCCGGCCGGTGGAAGCTCGCACGCAGCGCGGTGTGGCGGGCGAGGACCGTCTCCCAGGCGGCGCGCAGCCGCCGCGTGTCCAGGGGCCCGTCGAGCGCCAGGATGCGCTGGCTCTTGTAGACGTCGGGGCTGTCGTCGTCGTACGTGGCGTGGAAGAGCATGCCTTCCTGCAGCGGTGACAGCGGCCAGATGTCCGCGGGGGCGGGCACGGCCGCTTCCAGTTCCTCGACGGAGTCCTGGGTGAGGGCGAGGAGGGGGAAGTCGGAGGGCGTGTGCCCGCCGGCGGCCGGGTCCTCCTCGGTGTGGGCGGCGAGTCCGGCCAGCAGTTCCAGCCAGGCCGCGCCCAGCCGTTCGGCGTCCGCGTCGTCCAGAAGGCCGCCGGCCCACGAGAGGGTGACCGTCAGCTCGGGCCCGGCCTCGGTGTCGCGGACGGCGGCGCTCGCCTCCAGCGCGTGGGCCAGCGGCAGACCGGGGTCCACGGAGCCGCCGACCGCGGTGCCGCCCGCGAGCTGCCAGGCATCGACCGGTCCCGCGGGGTTGCCGACGGGGAACCGGCCGAGGTAGTTGAAGCCGATCTGAGGCTCCGGCAAGGCCGCCATCGCCCCGGCCGTCCCGGCGTTGAGGTGGCGCAGCAGACCGTGGCCCAGCCCGTCCCCGGGGACGGCGCGCGCCTGCTCTTTCACTGCTTTGAGCAGCGCACCCGCAGCCGCCCCGCCCGCACGTACGCCGTCGAGGTCGATCCCGGACAGCGAGGTGCGTACGGGCCTGGTGCTGGTGAACCAGCCCACTGTGCGGGACAGATCGAGGTCCCCCGCCGGTTCGCGGCCGTGGCCTTCGATGTCGACGAGGACGCTTTCGCAGCTTCCGGGGCGCCGTCCCGCGACGGCTCCGGCGAGCGTGGCGAGCAGCACCTCCTCGACGCCGCAGTGGAACGCGGCGGGCGTGCGGCCCGTCAGTGTGCCGGCCTGCTCGGCGGGCACGGTCCAGGTGCGCGAACGCAGGGTCGCCGCGGTGTCGTGGGCCGGGTCGAGCGCGCGCGTGCCCAGCGGCGGCTCCGCCGCGCCGAGGAGGTCGGCCCACGCGGCGGCTTCCGCCGTACGCTCCGGCTCTCCGGCCTGGGCGGCCAGCTCCCGCGACCAGCGCCGGAACGACGTCGCCACCGGCTCCAGCTCCGGCTTGCGCCCCTCGCCCACCGCCTCGCAGGCGGCCCGCAGGTCGGGCAGCAGGATCCGCCACGACACGCCGTCGACCACCAGATGGTGGACGAGGAGCACGATCCGCCCCACCCGGGAGGGTCCGGCGTCGAGCCACACGGCATGGACCATGACGCCGTTCGCCGGGTCCAGCCGGTTGACGGCCGCTCTCGCGGCCTGCTCGGCAAGGCGATCGAGGTCGTCGGCGTCCGTGGCGTCGATACGGCTCACGCGGCCGGCCGGGTCCACCGAGCCCCGTTGGCCCACGACGAGCCGGGGGGCCCTCTCGTCCGACAGGTCCGTTCTGGCCCGGAGCACGTGGTGGGTATCCAGCAGCGCGCCGATGCCGCCGGTGAGGGCGTCATGCCCGAGGCCCGCGGGGGCGCCGACGATCATCCACTGCGCGAACTCCCGGTCCGCGGTCCGTGCCCCGAGCCGGTGCATCACCGGTGTCCACGGCACGTCGCCGACGCCGCCGTCCGCGTCGTCGGCCGCCGCCGACGTCCCCGGGGAGCGGACGGCGGGGACTGCCAGGCGCCCGGGCGTCCGCTCGTCGAAGATCTGCCGGGGTGTGACCAGGAGGCCGGCGCGGCGGGCACGGGAGGCGAGCTGCATCGAGGTGATGGAGTCGCCGCCGAGCGCGAAGAAGTCGTCGTCCGCGCCGACCCGTTCCACGCCCAGCACCTCGGCGAAGAGCGCGCACAGCGCGGTCTCCGTCTCGCCCTCGGGGGGACGGCCGGTGGCGTGCCCGGCGAAGTCCGGTGCGGGCAGCGCGGCCCTGTCGATTTTTCCGCTGGTCGTACGCGGCAGCCCGGCCAGCACGAGCACCGCGGCCGGAACCATGTAGTCGGGCAGTGTGGCCGCCGCATGTGCGCGGGCCCGTCCGGGGTCGACGTCCGCCCCGTCCGCGACGATGTAGCCCACGAGCCGCTTGTCACCGAGGCCGTCGCCGCGCGCGACGACCACTGCCTCGGCGACTCCCGGGAACTGCCGCAGGGCGGCCTCGATCTCGCCCAGCTCGATGCGGTGACCGCGGACCTTGACCTGCTCGTCGGCGCGGCCGGCGAAGACCAGCTCGCCGTCGTCGGTCCAATGGACGAGGTCGCCGGTGCGGTACATCCGCTCGCCGGGCGCGAACGGGCAGGCCACGAACCGCTCCGCGGTCATCGCCGGCCGTCCCAGGTAGCCCCTGGCGACGCCGGCCCCGGCCAGGTACAGCTCGCCCGCCACCCCGGGTGGTACGGGCTGGAGGAACGCATCCAGCGCGTACGCCCGGGAGTTGGTGAGGGGAGTGCCGATCGGCGGGGTGGAGCGGGTGTCGCGGATCCGGCCGAGGGTGGAGGCGACGGTCGCTTCGGTGACGCCGTACTCGTTGAACAGCTCGCGGCCGGCCAGCCACCGCCGGCGCAGCTCGCGCGATCCGGGCTCGCCGCCGAGGACGACGCTGCGCAGGTCCGGCAGGCCGGCGGGCGGGACTTCGGTGAGCAGGGTCGGGGTGGTGGCGACGTACGTGACACGCTCGTCGCGCATCAGCCGGGCCAGCTCGTCGCCGGAGAGGTCGAGCCGGGCCGGGGCGAGCACGAGCCGGCCGCCGGCGCAGAGCACCGGCCAGATGTCGCTCATCGAGACGTCGAAGCTCGGCGACAGCAGTTGCAGGACGCGGCTGTCCGGGCCGAGCCCGTACTGCGTGACGCGGTCGGCGACGAGGTTGCGCAGGCCGCGGTGGGAGGCGACGACGCCTTTGGGGGTGCCGGTGGAGCCGGAGGTGTAGATGACGTACGCGGCGTGATCCGCCGTCAGCGGACCGCACAGCTCTCCCGCCCGCGGCACACCGCCCGGGAAGGAGGCGACCGCGGCGGCGACGACCGGATCGTCCACCACCACGGTGCGCGCTCCGTCCGGGAGGAGCTCCCGGGTCGCCGACGTGCACAGGACCACCGCCGGGTCGGCGTCGCCCAGCACGAACGCCAGCCGCTCGGCCGGATAGTCCGGGTCCACCGGAACGAACACACCCCCGGCCAGCGACACCCCGAGCAGCGCCTCCACCAGCGCCGCCGACCGCTCCGCGACCACCGCCACCCGGACCTCGGGCCCCACCCCCAGCGTCACCAGGTACCGCGCCAGCCGGCCCGCACGATTCCCCAGCTCTCCGTACGACAACGACTCGCCGCCGGCCACCACCGCCACCGCATCCGGCGACCTCCCGGCCCGCGCACCGAACGCCTCGGGTGCCAGCGGCCCGGGCAGGGGCGCCGCGGTGTCGTTCCAGCCGGTGGTGACCAGCGCGCGCCGCCGCACGTCGACGGCGTCGAGGCGGCCGACGGGCGCGGCCGGGTCCGCCGCGAGCTGCTCCAGCACCCGCACGAACGACGCGGTGACGGTCTGCGCCCGACCGGGCTCGATCACGTCGCGCCGGTAGAAGAGCTCGGCCCGCAGTTGCTCGCCGGGCCAGACGATGAGCGTCAGCGGGTAGTGGCCGGCGTCCTGGGGTTCACCGGCGAAGCGGAGGGACAGCGCCTCGGGGTCGTCGGACTCGGCGGATGTCAGGGGGTAGTTCTCGTAGACGACGAGGGTGTCGAACGTGGCGCCGTGGCCGGCGAGCTTCTGCACATCGGGCAGTCCGATGTGCTGGTGCGCCATCAGAGCGACCTGGCGCCGCTGGAGGTCGGCGAGGAGTTCCGCCGCGGGGCGGGCGGGGTCGAGCCGGACACGGACGGGCAGCGTGTTGATGAACAGGCCGACCATGGACTCGACGCCGGGCAGTTCGGGCGGGCGGCCGGCGGCGGTGGCGCCGAAGACGACGTCGTCGCGGCCGGTGAGCCGGGCCAGAACCAGCGCCCAGGCGCCCTGCACCACGGTGTTGACCGTCAGGCCGCGGGCCCGCGCCAGCTCCGCGACGTCCGCGGACAGCTCCGCACCGAGGGTGAAGCGCACGCGCCCGGGCACCACGGGGCCGTCGAGCGCCTCCGGCGGTACGACGAGCGTCGGCTCGTCGGCTCCGGCCAGCTCGGCGCGCCAGGCGGCCAGCGCCCGGCCCTTGTCCTGGCGGCGCAGCCATGTGAGGTACTGGCCGTAGGAGGGGGCGGGCTTGAGCAGCGACAGGTCGCCGCCCGCCTCGTACACCGCCGCCAGCTCGCGCAGCAGGATCGGCATCGACCAGCCGTCGAGCAGGATGTGATGGGTCGTCACCACGAGCCGGTGCCGCTCCCCGCCGAGGCGGACGAGCAGCAGCCGCAGCAGCGGGGGCGCCTCAAGGTCGAGGGGCCGGGCGCGCTCCGCGTCGGCCAGCGCCTGGGTCTCGGCGAGCGCGTCGGGCTTGGGCAGCGCGGACAGGTCCGCCTCCCGCCACGGCAGCGCGACCTCGTGGGTGACGAGCTGGACCGCCTCGCCGGAAGGGCGCCGGTGGAAGCTGGCGCGCAGCGCCGGGTGGCGGGTGAGCAGTCCGGCCCAGGCGGCGCGGAAGCGCCCGTGGTCGAGCGGACCGTCCACGTCGAGCATGAACTGCACGGTGTAGACGCCGGCGCCGTCGGTGTCGAGGCCGGCGTGGAACAGCAGCCCTTCCTGCAGCGGCGAGAGGGGCCACATCTCTGCCAGGGCGGATCCCCTGGCGACGGCTGGCGGGTTCACCTGCTCAGTCCTCCTTGGAGCTTCGCCGCGATCGCTTCGAACTGGTCGATCTCGTCCTGGCCGAGGTCCAGGAGGGGGAAGTCGGAGGGGGTGTGCCCGCCGGCCGCCGGGTCCCCGGTGTGCGCGGCGAGGCCGGCGAGCATGTCCAGCCAGGTACGGCCGAGGCGTTCGGCCTCCGTCCGGTCCAGGACCCCGCCGGCCCAGGCGAGCGCGAGGGTGACCTCGGGGCACGCGGGGGTGTCGCGGACCACGGGGTTGGCCTCCAGCACGTGGGTGATCGCCGTCCCGGGTGCGGCGGAGCCTGCGACCGCGGTCTCCCCGGCCGGCTGCCACGCCTCGACGCGGCCGGCGCGGCCCCCGGCGGTGAAGCGGCCCAGGTAGTTGAAGCCGGCCTGGGGTGCGGGCAGCGCGGCCAGCACCTCGGCCGTCTCCGGGTTGAGGTGCCGCAGCAGGCCGTGGCCGAGGCCGTCACCGGGCACGGCCTGCGCCTGCTCCTTGACGGACTTCAGCAGCGCGCCCGCGGCCGGGCCGCCGCAGCGGGCCTCGTCCAGGTCGATGCCGCCGAGATCGAGCCGCACCGGGTGGACCGCGGTGAACCAGCCCACCGTCTGCGACGGGTCGAGGCCGTCGATCTCCTCCCGGCCGTGGCCCTCCATGTCCACGAGGAGCGCCGGGTGCCCGCCGGGGCGCCAGTGCACGACGGCGGCGGCGAAGGTGGCGAGCAGAACCTCGTGCACACCGCAGTGGTACGCGGTGGGCGTACGGGTGAGGAGGGCGGCGGCCTGCTCCGCGGGCACGGTCCACGACGCGCGGCGCTGGGTGCGCGCGGTGTCGGCGGCCGGGTCGAGTGCCCGCCGGCCGATCAGCGGCTCGGGCTCGACCAGCAGCTTCGTCCACTGCTCCAGCTCCGCCTGGCGGGTCTCGCCCGCGGCCTGGGCGATGAGTGCGCGCGCCCAGCGGCGAAACGACGTCGGCACGGGGTGGAGGCGGGGCTGCCGTCCCGCGCCGGCCGCCTCGCAGGCGTGCTGAAGATCGGGCAGCAGGATGCGCCAGGACACGCCGTCGACCGCGAGGTGGTGGACGACGAGCGCGATGCGGCCGGTGCGGTACGGGCCCGCGTCGAGCCACACCACCCGCAGCATCCCGGCTCCCACCGCGGGGTCCAGACCGGCCGCCGCCTCGGCCGCCGCCCGGCCGGCGGTCTCGTCGAGCGCGCCGTCCGGCACACCGGTGGCGTCGATACGGGTGATCAGCACGGCGGCGTCGAGCGAGCCGGGCCCGGGGACGACGAGGCGGGGGTGCATGCCGGACGGGACGGTACGGGCGCGCAGCATGTCGTGTGCGTCCAGCACGGCGGCCACGCCGCCCGCCAGCGCCTTCCGCCCCAGCCCCGCCGGGGCGCCGACGACCGTCCACTGCGTGAAGCCGGCGTCGGCGACGCCCGCGCCGATCCACCGCATCACCGGCGTCCACGGCACCTCGCCCCCACCCGGGTCACCGTCCCCGTCACCGTGGCCGGCCGTCGCGTCGCCCTCGGATGCCGCGGCGTGCAGGGCCACCGCCAGCCGCTCGGGGGTCCGCTCCTCGAAGACCTGACGCGGCGTCAGCACGTAACCCGCCTTGCGGGCCCGGGACGCCAGTTGCATGGACGTGATCGAATCGCCGCCCAGCTCCAGGAAGCTGTCGTCCGCGCCGACCCGCGCCAGCCCGAGCACCTCGGCGAACATCGCGCACAGCGCGGTCTCCGCCGAACCCCGCGGCGCCCGGCCGGTCGCCCGGCCGGCGAAGTCCGGGGCGGGCAGTGCCTTGCGGTCCACCTTCCCGTTCGCCGTCACCGGCAGCGCGTCGAGCACCAGCACCGCGGCCGGCACCATGAACTCCGGCAGCAGCTCCGCCGCGTACGCGCGCAGCGCCTCCCCGGCGACGCGCCGCCCGCCGTCCGCGACGACGTAGCCCACGAGCCGCCTGTCGCCCGGCCGGTCCTCGCGGGCGACGACCACCGCCTGCCCGACCGCCCCGTGGCCGGCGAGCACCGCCTCGATCTCACCCGGCTCCACCCGGAAGCCGCGCACCTTGACCTGCGCGTCCGCCCGGCCGGTGAACTCCAGCACGCCCCTGCGGGTCCAGCGCACCAGGTCACCCGAGCGGTACATCCGCTCCCCCGGCGCGAACGGGCAGGCCACGAACCGCTCCGCCGTCAGCTCCGGGCGGTCCGCGTAGCCACGGGCCAGGCCGGCGCCGGCGATGTACAGCTCGCCGACGATCCCGGCGGGCACCGGCCGCAGGAAGCCGTCCAGCACGTACAGCCGCATGTTGTCGAGGGGCCCGCCGATCGGCACGGAGGGCGGGACGGGCGCGCCGGGTTCCATGCGGTGCGCGGTCGCGAACGTCGTCGTCTCGGTCGGCCCGTACCCGTCCACGATCACCAGCTCCGGGCACGCCGCCCGCACCCGGCGCACCGCCTCCGCCTGCACGGCGTCACCGCCGGTCCACACCTCGCGCAGCCCGGCCAGGCACTCCGGGTCGTCCTGCGCGAACAGATGGAACAGCGCCGCCGTCAGCCACATCGCGGAGATGCCGTGCCGATGGATCAGGTCCCTGAGCCGCAGGGGCGTCATCGCACCGGGCGGGGCGACGACGACCCGGCCCCCGGTCAGCAACGGCGCCCACAGCTCGTACGTGGCCGCGTCGAAGGTCTGCGGGGAGTGGAAGAGGACCCGCTCGTGCCCCCGGCGGAAGCGGCGGTCGCGCGCGAGGGCCGCCACGTCGCCGTGCGTGACCTCCACGCCCTTGGGCAGCCCGGTCGAGCCCGAGGTGTACATCACGTACGCCACGTCGTCGGGGCCGGCGAGCGCGGGGCCGGCGGCGGCAGAGGAGAGCAGTGCCCCGGCGCGGACGACCGGCGCCGCGCGGGTGTCCAACGGTCCGTCCGCCACGATCAGCACGGTGCGTCCGAGCGCCGGCTCACTGCGCGCCGCCGGCCAGTCGCCGGCCACCGGGACGTACCCGGCACCGGCTTTGACGATGCCGAGGAGCACGATCACCAGCTCCGCGGACCGCTCCATCACCACGCCGACGAGATCGCCGCGCCGCACACCGTGCCCGGCGAGCCCGCCGGCCACCCTGTCCGCGGCCTCGTTCAGCTCCGCGTAGGTCCACTCCCGGTCGCCGTCGACCAGCGCGACAGCCTCCGCGCTGCACGCGGCCCGTTCGCCCACCAGCTCCGGCAGGGAACCCGGGGCGAGCGGCTTGGCGGTGTCGTTGAAGTCCCGCAGCACACGCGCCCGCTCGGGGCGGTCGAGGACGTCGAGCCGGCCGAGGGGCAGCCCGGGACCGGTCGCCATCTGCTCCAGGACGTGTACCAGCCGGTCGAGGACGGCGCCGGCGGCGGCGGCGTCGAAGTAGCCGAGCCGGTGGCTCAGCTTCAGCCGCAGCCCGCCGGTGGGGTCGGCGACGAGGGTGAGGGGGTAGTTCGTCTCACCCCACACCGTGGCCTCGGTGAACTGCAGCCCCGCCGGGGCCGGGCAGGAGGAGGCGTGCGGATCGGTGACGGTGTCCGCCCCGGAAGGGAAGTTCTCGAACGCCATCACGGTGTCGAAGGTCGCGCCGGGCCCGGCGAGCCGCTGGATGTCGGCGAGGCCCAGGTGCTGGTGATCCATCAGCGCCGCCTGCTGCGCCTGCACGTCGGTCAGGAGATCCCCGACGGACCGCGCCGGGTCCAGCCGCACCCGTACCGGAACCGTGTTGAGGAACAGCCCCAGCATGTGCTCCATGCCCGGCAGCTCCGCGGGGCGGCCGGCGACCGCGGCGCCCAGGACCACGTCACTGCGGCCCGCGAGCTGGCCCACGACCATCGCCCAGGCCGTCACGATCACGGTGTTGAGCGTCACGCCATGCGCGCGGACCAGCACGGCCAGCGCCTCGTCCAGCGCGGGACCGGCGCTGCGTACGAGATCCCGCGAGGGGGCGTCCGTGCCGTCGCGGTCGGCGGGCGCCACGAGGGTCGGCTCCTCGACGCCGGCCAGGGCCTGGCGCCATGCCTCCTCGGCGGCAGGCCGGTCCCGGCGGGCGAGCCAGGTGAGGTAGTCGCGGTACGGCGTCACGGGCGGCAGACCGGCTGCGCTGCCCCCTGCCCCATAGCAGGCCCACAGCTCGCGCCGCAGGATGGGCACCGACCAGCCGTCGAGGGCGATGTGATGAAGGGTGATCACCATCCGGTAGCGCTCCGCGCCGAGCCGCAGCAACGCCACCCGCAGCAGCGGCGGGCGCGCCAGGTCGAACCGCCGCCGGCGCTCGGCGTCCGCGATCCGCTCCGACGCCGCCCACGCCTCGGCGGCCCCCAGGCCCGAGAGATCCTCCTCGCGCCACGGCAGTTCGACGTCCTCGACCACGACCTGCACGGGACCGGTCACTCCGGGCAGATGCCGGAACCCGGCGCGCAGACTGGCGTGGCGGGCAAGCAGCGCCTGCCACGACACCCGCAGAACGGCGGCGTCGAGCGGCCCGTCCACGCCGAGGACGAGCTGTCCGATGTAAACGTCGGCGGCCTGCTCGTCGTACACCGCGTGGAACAACAGCCCTTGCTGCAGCGGTGATACCGGCAGCACCTCCACCAGCCCGGGAACGGCCGCCGACAGCTCGTCCAGCGCTTCCGGCGCCATGTCGACGAGCGGCGCGTCGGGAGCGTCGGCCGTGTCGGCCGCTGAGTCCGCGACCGCGGCGAGCCGGGCAGGCGTGCGGAGCTGGAAAACCTGGCGCGAGGTGAACGACAGACCGGCCCGCTGGGCCGCGGACACCAGCAGCATCGAGCGGATGGAGTCGCCGCCGAGTGCGAAGAACGAGTCGTCGGCGCCGACGCGCTCCACGCCGAGGACACCGGCGAACAGGCCGCAAAGCCGCCCTTCAAGCGGAGTCGCGGGCGCGCGGCCGGCAGGATCTCCAGACGCCTCCGGGGCGGGAAGGGCCTTGCGGTCCAGCTTGCCGTTGGGGGTGAGGGGCAGCGCGTCGAGGACGACGACGATGGCGGGGACCATGTGCTCGGGCAGCCGGGTGGCGGCGAACTCCCGTACGGCGTCGGCCTCGACACCGCCTTCTGCGGCGACGACGTAGGCGACGAGCCGCTTGTCGCCGGGGCGGTCCTCGCGTGCCACGACGACGGACTGCGACACCTCCGGATGAGAGACGAGAACGGCCTCGACCTCACCGGGCTCGATACGGAACCCACGAATCTTGACCTGCTCATCAACCCGCCCAGCGAAAAACAGCAGCCCCTCAGCAGACCACC
>NZ_AXVU01000076.1:0-10314 GCF_000482585.1 Streptomyces sp. CNQ329
CCCCGGGCGAGGAGGCGATCTACGGTGGCGGCAAAACGATACGCGACGGTATGGGGCAGGCACCCGGACTGCGCAACGCCGACGGCGCGCTCGATCTGGTGATCACCTCGGTCATCGTGATGGATGCCGTGCTGGGAATCATCAAGGCCGACATCGGAGTGAAGGACGGGCGGATCGTGGGGGTGGGCCAGGCAGGGAACCCCTATGTGCAGGACGGTGTGTCCCCAAACCTGGTCATCGGTGCCGGCACCGAGGTGGTATCCGGTGAGGGTCTTGTGGCGACCGCCGGCGCCATCGACTCGCATGTTCACTTCCTGACCCCCGCCCAGGTCCCCCATGCCCTCTCCAGCGGGGTGACCACCCTGCTCGGCGGTGGCACCGGCCCCGCCGACGGGTCCAAGGGGACGACGTGCACGCCCGGGCCGTGGAACATGGCACGGATGCTGGAAGCCACCACCACGCTGCCCGTGAACGTCGGCCTGATGGGGAAGGGCAACAGCAGCAGGCCGGAGAGTTTGCGCGAGCAGGTGGAAGCCGGCGCCTGCGGGTTGAAAATTCACGAGGACTGGGGAGCCACACCCGCGGCCCTCGACTGCGCCCTCTCGGTCGCCGACGAGTACGACGTACAGGTGGCACTCCACGCCGACACGCTCAACGAGGGCGGGTATCTGGCGGACACCCTCGACGCGATCGACGGGCGCACGATCCACAGCTACCACACCGAGGGGGCGGGGGGCGGCCATGCCCCGGACATGATGGCCATCGCCTCGCTCCCGAACGTGCTGCCCTCCTCGACCAATCCGACGCGTCCGTACACGACCGACACCACGGACAACCTGTTCTACATGACGATCGTGACGCACCACCTGAACCCGGATAACCCGGAGGATGTGGCGTTCGCGCAGTCCCGTATCCGGGCCGAGACCGAGGCGGCCGAGGACGTTCTGCACGATATGGGTGTACTGAGCATGTATTCGTCGGACGCGCAGGCCATGGGTCGCGTCGGGGAGACCGTCACGACCTGCTGGCGCACCGCGGACAAGATGAAGAAGGTGACCGGGAGTCTGCCTGGGGAGACAGAAGGCGACGACAATCAGCGCATTCTCCGGTACCTGGCAAAGCTGACCATCAACCCGGCCCTGACCCATGGCATCGGCCACGTCGTCGGCTCGCTGGAGCCGGGGAAGCTGGCGGACATCGTGTTGTGGCCGACCAATATGTTCGGTGTGAAGCCCAAGTGCGTGATCAAGGGTGGAGTGATCGCGTGGTCGGTGATGGGCGACGCGAACGCGTCCATCCCGACCCCGGAACCCGTTGTGCTGCAGCCGATGTTCGGCGCGTTGGGCAAGGCGGCGGGCCGTACGTCGGTGACCTTCGTCTCGCAGGCGGCTGTGGAGGGCCGGGTCATGGAGCGGCTCGGCCTCGACCGGTGGACAGAGGCGGTTCGCGGTTGCCGAACGGTCGGGAAGGCCCAGATGGTCCGGAACAACCTGACTCCTGACATCTCTGTCGACACAGAAACGTACCAGGTCAAGGTGGACGGACAGCCGGCTGTCGTGCCTGCCTCCGAAGAGGTGTCGATGTCTCAGCTGTACTACATCGTTTGATGCCGGGTTACGAGCCGCACGACTCCGACAGGCGGTCGCTGAGCGCGTTCTTGTCCGTCCTTCAGTTGAGCGACTCGGCTTTTCCGAGCGGGCGCTACACCCTGTCCTACGGACTGGAGACGCTGGCCCAGACCGGCCGCCTGACTACCCCCAGTGACCCCGCAGTGCTGTCGGCACTGCTAAGTGATCACCTCCGGTTCGCGGTCGGGCCGTCCGACGGCGTGGGACTGGCGTGTGCGCATCGGGCGACGGCCACGGCGGACCAGGTCGACCTGGAGTCGGTCGTCCACGTCGACGAGCGGTTGACCGCGGTCAAGGTTTCACGAGAAAGCAGGGTGACCTCCGCGCGCACGGGGCGAGCACTGCTACGCGTCGCGACATCGGTGTTCGGTGACAGTGCCGTGCAGGACTACGCGCGAGAGGTCACCGAGGGACGGGCACCGGGCAATCACGCGGTGGTCCTCGGCGTCGTCAGCGCCTGTCGCGGGGTGCCCCGTCTCGAAGCCGTAGCAGGAGAACTGTTCGCCTTCTCGGCCAGCTGGGTCGCGGCCGCCGTGCGGCTCGCGGTGACGGACCACAGTACTGCTCAGGTGGTGCTGCACCACGTGCGACCCGTCATGGCCGAGGCGGCGTCGTCCGCCGTGGACAAGGACGTGGCGGACATCCTCAGTTGCACTCCCCTGCTGGACGTCATGGCGATGCGCCACGAGGAAACGGAACTTCGGCTGTTCGCCAGCTGAGAAAGGAGACATCCACAATGGACTCGCACGACCACGGCCCCGCGTCCCGCTTCGCCCTCGTGCGGGCACCGGGCATCGCCAGGATCGGCATCGGAGGCCCGGTCGGTTCCGGCAAGACAGCTCTGATCGAGGCGCTTGTCCCGCTGCTCATCGACGCCGGGCACAACCCCCTGGTCGTCACCAACGACATCTTCACCAGCGAAGACGCCAAGCACGTACGGCAGACTCTGGCCGGCGTGCTCGCACCTGAGCGAGTGGTGGGTGTCGAGACCGGCTCCTGCCCGCACACAGCGGTACGAGACGACCCGAGCATGAATCTCGACGCCGTCACCGAACTGACGCAGCGCTTCCCAGACGCGGACGTCGTGCTTGTCGAGTCGGGCGGCGACAACCTGACGCTGACGTTCAGCGCTGCCCTCGCCGACTACTTCATCTTCGTGATCGACGTCGCACAGGGCGACAAGATCCCCCGCAAACGCGGCCCGGGAGTGACACACTCCGACCTGCTCGTCATCAACAAGATCGATCTGGCAGAGCTCGTTCGCTCCGATCTGTCGGTCATGGACCGGGACTCCCGGGCCGTGCGCGAGGGGCGCCCCTTCGTCTTCGCCAACTGCTTCACCGGCGAAGGGCTGGCCGAGATCCACAACCGCATCGACGACGTGGTCGGCCGGCTCGAACCCACCGGCAGTCCGGGATGACCCGACGGGACGACCTGGCCTGGTGCACACCCGACGGCCTGCCAAAAGAACTTCTCGCGTTCGGCGGGAACATCCGAAACGGCCTCAGGGTGGGAGCCGTGGGGAAGACGGGTGTCCTGGATCTGGAACTGGCCCCCCGCGCGGGAAGCACCAAGGTGGTACGGCAGTACCAGCGCGCACCTCTGCACATCTTCCGGCCGATCTACCTCGACCCGGCCCGGCCCGACATGGCGTTCATCTTCCTCCAGCAGCAAGGCGACGGACTCGTCCAGGGCGACCGGTACCGAGTGGACATCGACTGCGCCCCCGGTTCCGCGGCGCACATCACGACCCAGGCCGCAACCAAGATCTTCGGAGCACGGGACAACTTCGCGACGCAGTTGGTCAACCTCCAAGTCGGCGAAGGTGCCCTGCTGGAGTACCTGCCCGATCCCATCGTGCCGTTCCGCACATCGCGACTGTTCCAGCGGACGTGTCTGACGACGGCACCGGACACGACGGTGATCATGGGCGAGGTCCTACTTCCGGGCAGGGTCGCCCACGACGAGGCCCACGCCTACGACCTGTGCTGGATGGAGACCGAGGTCCGGTCGCTGGACGGGACTCTGCTGTTCACCGACACCCTGCGACTGCTCCCCGGCGGCCCCGACGACCCGAGGTCGCCGGGGCTGCTGGGCGAATACGATGTCATGGGCACTCTGTATGTGGTCTCCTCACGGATGCCACCGCGCGACCTCGTCGCGTCGCTGCGTGAGGCGCTCGCCGAAGTACCGGACGTGCTTGCCGGCGTGACCGAACTTCCCGCCAGATGCGGAGTCGCCGTGCGCGTGCTGGGGCACACGTCCACAGCGATCCAGAGTGCGATGCACACCGCTTGGAACCGTGCCCGCACGTCACTGCTCGGCGCCTCGGCCCCCCACCTGCGCAAAGGGTAACGTTGCATCGTCATCGCGTCCCGACATCGGCGAGACCCAGCTGCACCCCTCCCCTGTCCCCGCTCCCTGCTGAAGTTCAGCAATACACCTGAACGCGATACGCCCGAGGTGTCGGGTTCAGTCGCAGACCGACCTGGGGAGAATGAGCGGAAATATGGACATGACCCATATGCTGAATGAATTGCCATGGGCCTTGGCGCAGTTGTAGTAGTTGTTGAGACCGCTCACCCGCACCCTCGGCTTCCAGAAGGCTGGGCCGGGAGCCCGGCCGAGGAGGGTTCGCCCAAGATGCGTGTCAGGACTGTGGAGCGTAGTCTTATAAGGACTCGCGTTCGAGCCGAACGGGCCGGGTCACCGCGGTCTCGGCAACCGTCCTTCCGGAGTGAGAAGGGAGTTTGATCCCATGGTGGCTTGGAGCAGTGTTTCGGATGACGACGTGGTACGGGCGGTGGAAGAGTATGACCGCCTGGGGCCCGACGCGTTCTTTACTGCGCACGGTTTCGGTCCGTCCAGGAGTTACGAACTGGTCAGGCAGGGCAGGCGCTACCCCCACAAGGCCATTCTGGGCACTGCTTATGAGTTCGCCACGGGAGAGCGGCTGAGCCCGTCCGACTTCGAGGGTGGAAAGTCCGGCGCAGTCCGGGTCCTGGAAAAGATGGGATTCGACGTCGAGGCCAAAGACGGAATCTGAATGACGAGGTCGCATCGAATTCCGTGGATCGTCGCCGGTTGGTTCGCCTGACGGCCGGAATACCAGGAGCCGACGGGCGCTGACCACCTGTCCCAACGTCCTCCCCGGCACCAGCGAGTTCCCCCACGACTGCGGAGTCTGCGTGCGGCTGCTCGGCCCCACGTCGAAAGCGGTCACGGCCGCGTTCCTGACCGCCTGGGATACGGGGGTTGATACTGGTGGGCCGGCTGACGGATCGTCGGCGACAGACCCCGTCTGAAGTCGTTCCACGGATAACGCCCCATTTATCTGCGGGAGCTTGGTTCGTCACCTGCGGTGACGTTCCCCGGGCCATGCGTGAAGCGGCCCTGTTATCTGCGGCAAGGGGGAAGCGGTACCCACCGTCGTGCAACTGCCGACCGGGAAGGCATTGACCGTCCGTGCGGCGGCCGACGCCTTCCTCGACTCGCTCCGCAACCCGAACACGGTCCGCAGCTACGCGACCGGCGTCGGCAAGACTGCCGAGCGGATCGGGGAGGCCGCCCGCTGGGGTCGGTCGCGGACGACGAGATCGGCAAGGCCCTGGAACTGCTGTGGGGCACCGCGGCGGTCAACACCTGGAACGCCCGCCGGGCGGCGGTGCTGTCGTGGCTGGGCTGGTGCGAGGAGACGGCTACGACGGCCCGACGGTCCCGGCCTGGACGAAGCGGCTGGCGGTGCGGGATTCCGAGACCCCGGCCCGCTCGAAGATGGCCGTGGACCGGCTCATCGCCCGGCGCGAGGTACACCTGCGGGAGAAGACGTTGTGGCGGATGCTCTACGAGACCACCGGGCCTGAAGGCCAAGGGCGCCCGGGGCAAGGCCCGCCGCCGGGGCCAGGCGCGCAAGGACTACGTGCTGGAGACCGTGTACTGGGACGCCGGCACTCCCGGCTCCTGCCCCGCCTGCTGAAAGGCCGCACCCGCGGGCCGGTGTTCGTCACCCACCGACGCCCCGGCCCGGGGAAGGTCGTCAGCCCGCGCGACGTGTGCCCGGACACCGGCCTGGCCAGGCTGTGGTACGGGCAGGCCCGCGCGCTGCTGGATGAGCACACCGCGATGCGCGGGACGGGCACCGGGTGGGATCTGCACGAGTACCGCCATTCCGCCCTCGCCCGCCTCGGCGAGCAGGGCGCGTCGCTGCTGATGCTGATGGCGAAGTCCCGGCACAAAAGAGCCGGAGAACGTCCGCCGCTAAGTCAAGCCGTCCCCCAAGGCGATCTCGCAGTTGACCAGCTGCTCGCCCCCGGCGACGCGCGCCGCTGACCTCGGCTGTCATGCCCTGCCGTGGAACCACACCACGGCCAGACGCGTATCGCCGCCCGGGGCACAGTCGGTCCGCTATGATCAAGGCATGTGCTGCTGCGCTCCCATGACTACAACCGCCGCTTAGCGGCGGTATCGCGGTTCCTGTAACCGCGGCCATTGCCTGCCCCCGCATGGGGCAGTGTCAGGACGTACCGCCGGATCAGTGTTCTGTCGGCAGTCACTCATATCCTGTGACGCCGGGTCGTCCTGCCTGATCAGGGAAGTCATGTCTCAGTCGCAGCGTTTCGATTCACAGCATCCGCATGCAGCCGGACCCAGCGCTACGCAGCACCCGCGTGCCGCCATCCTGCTCCTGATGGTCGGGCTCCCCGGTGCTGGGAAAACCACCCGCGCCAAAGAGCTCGCCGCGACCCACCGGGCGCTGCGGCTGACCCCAGATCACTGGATGATCCCACTGTTCGGCGATTCGATGGCCGACGGCAAGCGCTGGGTGCTCGAAGGGCGGCTCATCTCGGTCGCCCTACAGGCGCTGCGGCTGGGGACCAGCGTCGTACTCGACTTCGGGCTCTGGAGCCGCGATGAACGGTCGGCACTACGCTGGCTTGCCCGGTCGGTCGGGGCATCATGCCAGGTGGTCTACCTGCCCGTGGACAAGGACGTCCAGCTCGCCCGCATCGCGCACCGCCAGGAAACAACACCGCATCAGACGTTCCCGATGAGCGAGGCCGACGTGGATGCGTGGCGGGAGCAGTTCCAGGTGCCTGACGCTGCCGAACTCGACGGCGGCGAGACTCCCACCCCACCAGCGGGCTGGCGGAGCTGGCTGGAGTGGGCGGCAGACACATGGCCCTCGTGCACCGACAGCTACTGAGGTTGAACTCGTGGTGTCGTAGGGGCTGACGGCTCGTCGCCTGCTGCGGTATCACCGGGGCATGCGGTATCCACAAGGGGGCGGGCTCACCGCCGAACGCCAGCAGCTCCGCGAGGGGTTACGGCTTCAGGCAGCGGAGCGGTTCGCCCGGGGCGAGGCGAGCTCGGTGATCGCCAAGGACCTGCGGGTCAGTGTCCGGTCGGTGCAGCGGTGGCGGCGGACGTGGGACGAGGGCGGCCCGCGTGCCCTGCGGTCGCAGGGGCCGGCGTCGCTGCCGAGGCTGAGTGAGGAGCAGTTCGCCCAGCTGGAGGCGGAGCTGGCCAGGGGGCCGGCCGCGCATGGCTGGGAGGATCAGCGGTGGACGCTGGCGCGGGTCAAGACGCTGATCGGCCGGCGTTTTCACCTGACCTACACGATCCAGGGCGTGCGCAAGCTCCTGGTCCGCAACGGCTGGTCCTGCCAGATCCCGGCCCGGCGCGCGATGGAGCGGGATGACGCGGCGGTGGCTGGGTGGGTCAAGGAGGTGTGGCCGTGCGCGGAAGACTCGCGGCGGCCCGTGGAGCCTGGCTCGTCTTCGAGTTGCGCCGTGAGGCGTTGTGTTTCGTGTGGAGGTGTGAGACCTTCGCCGCCGTTCTGTCGTAGCAGAGGGGTGGAGCTGGGGGCAGCCTGATCCGGGTGGTGCCGGGGAGGGCGGGAGCGGCCCTGACAAAGCCGGGACGTGTCAGTACTGCCAGATGGTGCGGGTCCGGCGAGCGGGACGGAGAGGAGTACGCGAGGAACCGGCGTCTTTACGTCTCTTAACGACGACACCGGCTCGAACCTGGTGGATCTGGGCCGGAAGCGGTGCACACCCGTCGCCATTGTGGTGGTGGGGAACTCCTGGGCTGGTCTTTCGAAGCCGGTCGGGAGGCCACGAGGAAGGACTACGGCGTACTCGTGGCGATGCCGCAGGGACACAGTCGGGCTCCTACTTCGTCGAGCGAAACGCAGTGAACACGGGAACCACCCGGTCACAACTCCCGGCGGCAGACGGCCAGTTCGTCGGACGGGATAGGCGCATCGACCACTGAATGGGCCGGGTGGGGCGGAGCCGCCGTAGTACTCCGAGCCGGGGAGAGCCCGGTGCATGGGGAAGGGCGGCAGCGGTATCAAGAAGGGATGGATGCTGCAATGCCCAAAGACGCCCCGCCGAATGGCGGAGCTCTGCCGGCGACGGTCCCGATGGGGCCGCGTCAGCGGGTATCGGAGATGCAGGTCAAGCTTCACCGTTGGGCGGGGGCCGATCCGGGCCGCCGATTCGACGATCTGTTCAACCTCGTGCACGACCCGGCGACGCTGCTCGTGGCGTTCGAGCGGGTCGCGGGCAACCGGGGTGCCAACACGGCGGGCGTGGACGCCTGACGGCCGCCGACGTCGAGACGGTGATCGGCGTCCCCGGGTTGCTGGACGATGTGCGCGCTCGGCTCAAGGCGGGCGCGTTTCGGCCGTTGCCGGTTCGGGAGAAGCAGATTCCCAAGCCGGGCGGTTCGGGGAAGGTCCGCAGGCTGGGCATCCCCACCGTGGCGGACCGGGTCGTCCAGGCCGCGTTGAAGCTGGTGCTGGAACCGATCTTCGAGGCCGACTTCAAGCCGGTCTCCTACGGGTTTCGGCCCAAGCGGCGTGCGCAGGACGCGATTGCCGAGATCCACTTCTATGGCACCTGCGGCTACCGCTGGGTGCTGGACGCGGACATCGCAGCGTGCTTCGACGAAATCGATCACGCTGCGCTGATGGATCGCATCCGGATACGGGTCAAGGACAAGCGGGTGCTGGCACTGGTGAAGGCGTTCTTGAAGGCCGGGCTGCTGGACGAGCTCGGCGAGTATCAGGACACCTACACCGGAACGCCGCAAGGGGGCATCCTCTCGCCACTGCTGGCCAACATCGCCTTGACGGTGCTCGATGAGCACCTGCACCAGGCGTGGGAGAGCGGCGGCGAGTTGTCCACCAGCCGCAAACGTGAGAAACGCCGGGCCCAGGGCCTGCCGTCATGGCGCCTGGTGCGCTACGCGGACGACTTCGTCGTCCTGGTCCACGGGACCAGACAGGACACCGAGGCACTGCGCGAGGAAATCGCCCGGGTGCTCACGCCGATAGGGCTGCGGCTGTCACCAGCCAAGACCCAGGTCGTGCACCTGAGCGACGGGGTCGACTTCCTGGGGTTCCACATCCAGTGGCGCCGCAAGCACGGGACGGACAGGTGGTACGTCTACACCTTCATCGCCGACCGGCCACTGCGGTCGATCAAGGCGAAGATCCGTTCCCTGACCCACAGAACGTCACAACAGGACCTGGTCGTGGTGCTGATGAACCTCAACAGTGCCATGCAGGGATGGGCCCTCTACTTCAGACACGCGGTGGCGAAGCACGTCTTCAGCAGACTCGACGACATCGTCTGGTGGCGACTCGTCCGGCTACTGCTGGTCCGTCACCACTGGAGCTGGAAGGACTTCCGCCGCCGCTTCACCACCGCTTCCGGGCGGTGGCTGCCTATCACGGCGGATGAGATCACGCTGCGGAGGATCAGCGCGATCCCGGTCACCCGGTATCGCTACCGCGGCAACACGATCCCCACCCCATGGACCTGCGAGACCACCTGACGGCAGAGACCGTGGAGAGCCCGTTGCGTCGAGAGGCGCACGGCGGGTTCGGCGAGAGGTCCGGGGAAACGGACCGGGAGCAATCCCGGCACCGCGCCCCGGGCCTACTCAGCGACGAAGCCGGATTCTCCATGACGCCGCCGCAGGCGAAGACCTGGTCCCAGCGCGGCCGGACGCCGGTGGTGCGGGTCCGCGGCCGTTCCCGCAGACGAGTATCGATCGCCGCGCTGACCTGCTACAAACCCGGCCACCGGTCCCGGCTGATCTACCGGCCCCGCCGGGACGACGGCCGACGCGACGGACGCAGGAGCTTCTCCTGGCGCGACTACCGCGACCTGCTGATCGCCGCCCACCAGCAGCTCGGCGGCCCGATCGTGCTCATCTGGGACAACCTCAACGTCCATAAGGCCGCCGACCTGCGGAAGTTCGCCGAGGCCCGGGACTGGCTGACCATCTACTACCTGCCGCCCTACGCACCCGACCTCAACCCCGTCGAAGGAATCTGGTCCCTCCTGCGACGCGGCTGGCTCTCCAACGTCGCCTTCAGCACCCCCGAACACCTCGTCCAGCGCATCCGCCGCGGCTTACGGCACATCCAGTACCGCAGCGACCTCATAGACGGCTGCCTCGCCGAAACCGGCCTGACCATCAACCCCTGACCACAGACGACATCACGAGTTCAACCTCAGTAACCCGGTCGGCCCGCCAATCGGTCACCAACCTTCGGTGGTAACGCTCAACCTTCGCTGTAAGAGGGCGGTTCGTGATCTGATGTCCGTTTCCTGGTGAGGTTGGGGCAGGGCTGGTGGTCGCGGGGCTTGGTCGGCTATTGCTTCCTGGCGAA
>NZ_AXVU01000077.1:0-9636 GCF_000482585.1 Streptomyces sp. CNQ329
GCGTGCGTCGCTCACTGTGCTGCTCCGTTCGCTTCTCCGCCCGCGCGGCGTGCGTGCGGTAGGTCCGTGGTGTGCGGGCGTGGTGCGTCGCTCACCGCCGGTCCTCCGCGTCGGGGCCCTTCGCGCAGGCCGCCTCCACCTGCTCCACCTCGTCGGTGCGCATGATCACATGCACCAGGTCGCCGTCCTGCAGCACCGTCTTGGCGGTGGGCAGCACGGCCTCGCCCTGCCGGGTGAGGAAGGCGACCCGTACGCCCGTCTCCTCCTGCAGCTCCGCCACCCGGTGCCCGATCCAGGCCGCCGAGGTGTGCACCTCGGCCAGCTCCACCCGGCCGCTCGGGTCCCGCCACAACGGCTCGGCGCCCGAGGGCAGCAGCCGGCGCAGCATCTGGTCCGCGGTCCAGCGGACGGTGGCGACGGTGGGGATGCCCAGGCGCTGGTAGACCTCGGCGCGGCGGGGATCGTAGATCCGGGCGGCGACGTTCTCGACGCCGAACATCTCGCGGGCGACCCGCGCGGCGATGATGTTCGAGTTGTCGCCGGAGCTGACCGCGGCGAAGGCCCCGGCCTCCTCGATGCCGGCGTCCATCAACGTGTCCTGGTCGAAGCCGATGCCGGTGATGCGGCGCCCGCCGAATCCGGGGCCGAGGCGGCGGAAGGCAGTAGGATCGCGGTCGATCACCGACACCGTGTGCCCCTGCTGCTCCAGCGTGCGCGCCAGGGTGGAGCCCACCCGGCCGCACCCCATGATCACGATGTGCACGCGGCGTCCCTCCGCCTCATCCGGCTTTTCCGTTCAAGCTACACACCCCGCGGGCCCGCAGGCACCCCGGGTGGCGCCGGCCGGCCCCCAGGGCCGAGGGGTGACGGCCCGTACGGTACGGGACTCCGGGCCGCCTAGACTGGCGCGCGGCCGAAGCGCCGAACCCACCCCCTCCCCAGGAGTCCGCCCCGTGCCCGAAGAAAAGCAGGCGCCCGCCACGTCCCCGAGCGCGGCGGGGGAGGAGTACGAAGTCGAGGTCGGCCCGGTGGCGCACGGGGGGCACTGTGTCGCCCGTACGGCGGAGGGCCAGGTGCTCTTCGTACGCCACACGCTGCCCGGCGAACGGGTCGTCGCCCGCGTCACCGAGGGGCACGCCGGCGCACGGTTCCTGCGCGCGGACGCGGTGCGGGTGCTGACGCCGGCGAAGGACCGCATCGAGGCGCCGTGCCCCTTCTCCGGCCCCGGCAGGTGCGGGGGCTGCGACTTCCAGCACGTCGCCCCGGGCGCACAGCGGCGCCTGAAGGCCGAGGTGCTCGCCGAGCAGCTCAGCCGGCTCGCGGGGCTCACCGCCGAGGACGCAGGGTGGGACGGCACGGTGGAACCGGTGCCGGGGGACAAGGTGCCGAAGGGCGACGTGCCGGCGTGGCGCACCCGGGTGCAGTTCGCGATCGGCGACGACGACCGGGCGGGCCTGCGCAAGCACCGATCGCACGAGGTACAGCCCGTCGACCGCTGCCTGATCGCCGCCCCGGAGGTCGAGGAACTGGGCGTGGAGGCGCGGGAGTGGCCGCAACTGGCCACGGTGGAGGCCATCGCCGCCACCGGCTCCGGCGACCGCCAGGTCGTCCTCACCCCCCGCCCCGGCGGCCGGCTGCCCCTGGTCGAACTGGACCGCCCCGTCTCCGTACTCCGCGCCGAGCCCTCCCGCACCACCGGTGCCCCGGCCGCCATCCACCGCGTCCACGGCCGCGACTTCGTCCGCGAACGCGCCGCGGGCCGCACGTGGCGCGTCGGCGCGGGCGGCTTCTGGCAGGTCCACCCCCGGGGCGCGGACCTGCTCGTCGACACCGTGATGACGGGCCTGATGCCGAAGAAGGGCGATATGGCCCTCGACCTCTACTGCGGCGTCGGCCTCTTCGCCGGCGCCCTCGCCGAACGCGTCGGCCCCAAGGGCGCGGTCCTCGGCATCGAGTCGGGCAAGCGCGCCGCCGCCGACGCCCGCCACAACCTCGCCGACCTGGACCGCGTCCGTATCGAGCAGGGCAAGGTCGACCGCGTCCTCCCCCGCACGGGCATCACCGAGGCGGACCTCGTCGTCCTGGACCCACCCCGCACCGGCGCCGGCCGCCAGGTCGTCACCCAGATCACCGCCCTCCACCCCCGCCGCATCGCCTACGTCGCCTGCGACCCGGCAGCACTGGCCCGCGACCTCTCCTACTTCGCCACGGCGGGCTACACCCCCAAGTGGACCCGCGCGTTCGACCTCTTCCCGATGACCCACCACATGGAGTGCGTGGCAGTGCTTGTGAGGGCCGAAAAGGCTGCCTGACCTGCGGTTTTCGTGATGCGCATGATGTGCGTTGTGTGCGGTATGGGCGATATCTTGACGCTGAAATGACGCTCTCCGAGGTATCTTGACGCTCGTTTGACGCTCGTTGATCTTGCTTCAAATGCCTCGTTGAGCTGGGTAGACAGCATTCCGGACGGGCGAGTGAGCTTGCCCTCCAGGTTGCTGAGCCCTGTACGGAGAGCGCGCACCGCTTTCCGTTGATCTTGGTCGAGGCGGTGGAGAACGCGAGTGTTGAGAGCAGAAGAGAGCCGGGGTCGGCCGCTTTCGGGCGGACGGTGCTGCCCGCAGACTCATAATCCGTCGGCCGTGGGTTCGAGTCCCACCCGCCCCACTCAGAGACCTCTCAGAGGGATCGTTTCGACCTGCGGTTTCCTGCTGAGTTCTCATTAGCGTCCGCACACCGGACAGTCGCAGAGATCGTTAGCTGGCCCGCTGCTGGCCCGAGTGCCACTCGATCTTGCGTTTGGCCGCGCCATACGAAGACGCGTGTCTTCAGCCCAGCAGCGCGCAGCTGACAGCCATAAGAAGCTGTATCTCAACGGAATGTGATCCATTGATCTCTGCTGGTCAGGCATGGTTTCGCTCGGCGTGAGGGAGGGATGCGGCGTCTTGTGTCCGCTTCATGGCCGAGGGGTGCGCGGTGGCGTCGGTGCTGGGAATGCTGGAGGAGCGGGAGGCGGCTGCCCGGGTGAGGGTGGAGGGGCTGCGGGAGGAGGCCGCGCGGTTGGCTGAGGTGTTGGAGGCAGCGGAGATCGAGCTGGACCGGCGGGTGATCGCGCGGGAGGAGCTGGTCGAGGCCCTGGCCGTGTCCGCCGCCGAGATGGCCGCCGTGACCGAGGCGGAGCAGGTAACGGTGCCCTCGCCGGTGCCGGGGTCGGTGGTGCCGCCTTAGCGGGACGGGCTGCCGGGGACCGTGCTCGCGCCTGATTACCAGCGGATTGTGGGCGTGTTGGAGGAGCGGCGGTCCGCGGGCAAGGGGCCGGTGAAGGCCAGGGAAATCGCGGTGGAGCTGGGCCTTGCCACGACACCGGCGAAGGTTGAGGGGGTGCGCTCGAAGGCCAGGCGACTGGCAGAACGCGGGTGGCTCCTCCTGGAGGCATCGGGGATGTTCAGTGCTGGCCGGCGGCCCGTGGCCGGGCCAGACGTCGTCCTATCCGCGTGACCATCGACCACCGGATCATCGCCTCGCTGGAGGCAGGCAGGGTTTCGTAGTCCCGGGCCAGACGGCGGGAGTTCATCAGCCACGCGAACGTGCGCACTGCCACCCAGCGTCTGGGGAGCACCACGAACCCTGTCATGTCGTCAGTGCGCTTGACGATCTCCAGGGCCAGGGCGAGTCTGTCCCGGCACCAGCCGACGAGGCCGCCGGTGTAGCCGTCGTCGGCCCAGACGAGGGTGAGGTCGCGGTGCAGGTGCCGCAGCCGGGTCAGCACACCCACGGCGGCGTCCCGGTCGCCGATGTTCGCGGCGGTGACGCAGACGACCAGGAGCAGACCGAGGGTGTCGGTCACGATGTGCCGCTTGCGGCCGGGCACCTTCTTTCCGCCGTCGTAGCCGCGTGAGGCGGCGGGCACCGTCGCGGCAGCCCGGACCGACTGGGCGTCGATGATCCCGGCGGTGGGCTCGGCCTCGCGGCCCTCGCGTTGACGGACCTTCCCGCGCAGCCGGTCATGGAACTCGGCGATCAGCCCGTGCTCGCGCCAGCGGCGGAAGAAGGCGTAGACCCGGCCCCATGCGGGGAAGTCCGCGGGCATCGCCCGCCACGAGATCCCGCCCGCGACCAGGTAACGGATCGCGTCCAGCATCTGGCGGTGGCAGTAGCCCTCGGGCTGCCCACCCCTGCCCTGCAGCCAGGCCGGCACCGGCAGCAAAGGGCGGATCTCGGCCCACTCCGCGTCCACCATGTCCGACGGATACCGGCGCACTCGGTCCGGGTGATCGGCCGCGTTGCCGTACACGTGCGCGAGACAATCGCACGACACCGCGGGCAAGTTGAAGGCGACGGGCTCGGGCGCGTACAACAACGACAACAGGGCCTCCGGGAACCGCTCGGAATGGGATCGCACCCCCGGGCTACCAGGAGGCCCTGCCTTCATGCACCTACCGCCGGAAGACCACCCGACCAGGAACTCCGTTCGATCCACACGCTCCAAGATCGGTTGCGATACGGCTTCTGAGCTTGACTCTGTCGGGGATCTTGGTGTTTCCCGGTGGGACGGTGTGATCAACGGGCATGCTCGGGGCTGTTCCGCAGGCCGATGCAGTTGTCGAGGTGCTCGTTGTCTCTCCGCCCTCGTTCCGGTGAGCAAGTCCCTTCTCTGACCGCGCAGATCGCGCGGGCGAGCAATCCGGACGGCACGACGGCGATATGGGTGCGGGATCGGCTGGACGGGCTGTGGCACGACGAGGACTTCGCCGGCTGGTACCCGCGTGACGGCCGTCCGGGTCTCTCGCCCGCCCAGCTGGCCACCGTGTGTGTGCTGCAGTTCTTGCTCGGTCTGTCGGACCGGCAGGCGGCCGAGGCGGTCCGCTGCCGCATCGATTTCAAGTACGCTGGCCATGGAGCTGGACGATCCCGGCTTCCACCACAGTGTGCTGGCCGACTTCCGCGAGCGCCTCGCCCAGGGCGACCGCGCCGACCGCCTCCTCGACCTCGCGCTGGCCCGCCTGAAGGAGGCCGGTCTGGTGCGCGAGCGCACCACCCAGCGCACCGACTCCACCCACGTCCTGGCCGCGGTGCGCGACCTGACCCGGCTGGAGATGGTCACCGAGGCGGTCCGCGCCGCGCTGGAAGAAGTCGCCGGCACCTCCCCGCACCTGCTGGACGAGCTGGTCGACGAGGAATGGGGTAGCCGTTACGGCCGTCCGGCCCGCCTGGGCAAGAACCCCACCAAGCCCAAGACCAGGATCCTCGCCACCGGCAACGACGCCGTCCGGTTCCTGGAACACCTCTACCGGCACGGAGCGGACCGCGCGTCCGGTCCTCGTGCCGAGGCCCTGCGCCAGATCGTGGTGCAGAACTACCACCGCGACTGCGCAGGACACCTGCGCTGGCGCACCGCCGAGACGGAAGACGGGCCCGGGCTGCCGCCCTCGTCCCGGGCGATCGTCTCCCCGTACGACACCTCGGCCCGCTATGCCCGCCACGGGCACATCATCAGCTGGAAGGGGTTCTCCGCCCATCTGACGGAGACGTGTGCTCCCGACGGCCCCAACGTGATCACGGACGTGGCCACCACCGCATCCACCACCCACGACAGCAAGGTCCTGCCCGGCATCCACACCCGCCTGCACCGCCGCGGCCTGCTGCCCGCCGAGCACCTGGTCGACAGCGGCTACACCTCCCTGCCCCACCTGGAACAAGCCGCACGTGATCACCAGGTCACCGTCTCCGGGCCGCTCCGGGGCAATCCCACCCGGCAACACCGCCGAGGCGAGGGCTTCGCCCGGGACGACTTCCACATCGACTACGACCGCCGGCAGGTCACCTGCCCCCAGGGGCAGGTCAGCCAGGGCTGGCACGGCCCCTACCCGACCTCCTCACCCACCGCGGCGCCGCTGATCGTGGCCAGGTTCACCAAAAGCCAGTGCCACCCCTGCCCGGCCCGCACCCGGTGCACCACCTCCCGCGAAAGCACCCGCACCGTCGGCTTTCCCCCGCGAGAACTCCGCGACCTGCAACTCCGCGTCCGCACCGAGCAACAGACTCCCGAGTGGAAGACCCGCTACGCGGTCCGCTCCGGCGTGGAGGGCACGGTCAACGAGTTCGCCCACGGCCACGGCATGCGACGCTGCCGCTACCGAGGACAGAGAAAGGCCCACACCCAGCACGTCCTGACCGCCATCGCCATCAACATCGAGCGCCTCAGCGGCCTCCCACCGACCGAGGGAGCACCCCGGCCACGCCGACCGACCGCTTTCCAGACCTACCTCGACCAGCACGAGATCCCCCGGCCGAAGTCCTGGCGCACCCTGGGCACCTGACCTCGACAATTCCAAGATCCCCGACAGAGTCAAGCTGAGGGCAGAGCATGACCGCGGAGTCCGCGGGCTGGTCCCCCTGCTTTCCACCCTCTATGCCGCAAGATTCAAGGTCTAGATCATCGACAACGCCGACGGTGCTATCGGCCAGCAGCTGACAGAGACGCACGAACTGCGGCCGGCTGATCTCGGAGCCACCGGTGCTCGGTCGGCTGGTCAGCGAAACAGAGTCGGTCCTCTTGCCACGAGATCAGCTCCCGCATCCGCGACGTGCGCCGTCACGTCCAGGAGGACATCGCCCGCTGGTAGCAGCAGGTCGATGCGGGCCATCCGTACGCGTACCGTCCGCAGGCGAGCCGACTCCACCGGTGGGACTGCCAGACACTGACGAACATGGAAGTACGGCGCGAGCAGCTGGAAGAGGAGATCGAGGCAGCCGGGACGACTTCACCCGCGCCCGACACCTCAACTAGCCCTCACTGCCACAGCTGTTCACCGCGGAGCAGCTGCGCCGCCGGCGCGTATCCAAGCGGCGGCGCTGCGCGCATTACGGTCCCGACCCGCTGTAGCGCGCCACAGCGGATAGGGCAGTGGCGGCGTCGGCGACCTACGAGGGGGAGCTGCGCGTCCGACGCAGCGGCACGGTCGTAACCGACGAATGGACCAGAGTGGAGAGCGTCCGCGGCATCTTCCGGTGGCGTCCGCGGCGGTGTTGCACGTACGAGGAGCCGGTGCCGCAGTTCGGCACCGGCTCCAGGCGGTGTAGCGCGGCAACGCGACACCGCCGAACACTCTCCTGAGAAAGCATCGGTCGGAACCCTGTAGCAGTCAGGAGTGCACTGGTACCGGATGGTCGCAGCCCGCTTCTGACCCCGGCAATCGCAAATGGTCCACGCGTGCAGCAATCCTGAGAGTTTGGGGCGATCCCCCAACCCTAAATCGCCAACCACAGGCCCCGTCGTCGCTGGTCAGAAGCTCATGCTCGGTATCCGGCCAGGACCGCTGGCCGCCTCGCTGATGCGCGTATGTGAGACGTCAGCGCAACAACTCCGGGCAGGGCGGCGGGAATTGTTCGCCCAAATGGCATCCTGCTGGGAACGCGCCCGCGGTGCGGCGGCAACCGCCCGACGGCGCAGGAACCCTGTAGCAGGTCCGGCGGCCGCCGGACCCTTCTTCCCAGGAGGTCGCGGTGACCGAACCGCTCCCCGCCGAATGCATCGACGACGGCGCGCCCGCCAAGCGGCGCCTGGGCGGCCCGGAGGCCGCCGTCATCATCGTGATCGTGCTCTGCGCCGCGACGCTCACCTTGGCCGACCGACCCACCGGCCTGGTTCTGCCGCTGCTGGGCGGCGCAGGACTGGTCGCCGCCGGCGTACTGGCCGTGACCAGTCGCGGCCAGGAAATCAGGGCAGCGCTGCTCTCGATGCTGTCCGCGCCCGCTACCTGACCGGGGCAATCCATGGGACGCCGGGAGAAGCCGATCACCACGACGAGTCCCGCACTGCGCGAGCTCGCCGAATGGCTGCGTGAACAACGCGACCGGTCGGAGCTGACCTACCGCGATATGGCGGCCCGGGCCGGGGCGCATCCCACCACCCTGACCCGGGCCGCCTCGGGGGAGACGATCCCGCCGCTGGACACCGTGCTGGCGTATGCCCGCGCCTGCGGGGCGCCGGATGAGCAGGCCCGGACCCGCTGGCGGCGCGCCCGTTACGAGCAGTACAAGGCCGTCCATGGCTGTACCGTCGCCCCGAAGCCCGACCTGATCGTGTCCCAGCACGAGCTGAGCATGGCGCTGCATGCTCTGTGGGAGAAGGCAGGCGCCCCTGCGCCCGGGCTGATGGCCCGCAGGGCCGGCGCGCACGGCCAGCTGCCGCGTAGCACCGCCCACCGCATCCTGCGGAAGCTGACCGTGCCAGGCAGCGACGAGCAGCTGAGGGCCTTCCTCGTCGGTTGTGAGGTGCCAGCAGAAGGACACGGTCCGTGGGAGGCGGCGTACTTCCGTGCCTCGCGCAGTGAGCAGGAGGAGGAGAGCGCGACGCCGGCCGCCCACGCCACCCGCCTTACTGCGGAGCACCACGCGTGGCTGCAGCGCATCCATCCCAAGCCGCTGCCGATCCTGCAGGCCCTGGACGCCAGCGACCCCCGCAGTACGGCGGAGGTCGCCCGCCGCGCCGGTATGGCGCCCAGCACCGCGGGCGTCCGGCTGCGGGAGATGCGAACACTGAACCTGGTCACTGTCACCCGCCGTGGCCGCGCCAAGCTCTACCTGCTGACCCGCCTGGGCGAGCGATCCCGCAGCCAGCTCCTGCACCCCGCCATGCACCCCACTCGGAGGCAACCCAATCCCGAAGCCTGGGAACCGAGCACCGCCGTCGCCCTCCCGCCTCCCGGCGCCGGCAGAGCGGCCACCCTGCGTGAAGCGCTGTACCAGCACTTCCACGCGTACTGCACCGCCCAACAGCGGTACCCGTCGGCCACCGAGTTCGCGGCCTACCTAAAGGAACTCCCGCGGCCCGTGACCGATAAGGAGTTCCACCCAAGCGAACTACAGCAACTTCTCCCAGAGTGGCGCGACCGGCACCACCAATACGGCGGCCTGCCCCCAGCACCTGCAGGCACCCGCGAGGACGCCGCCCAGCCCGACTCGTTCTCCCGGGCGGAGTTCGACCGCGCTGGAGAAGCTGTGAACTGGGCACTGGAACACCTGCAAGCGCAGTTCGATGTGGAGACGCTTGCCTCGCGCGCGCAGATGTCCCGACGCAGCTTCGAGCGCCACTTCAGGGAGCTCACCGGCAAGGCACCACTACAATGGATCATCACCCAGCGGGTGCTCGCAGCGCAGCGGATGCTGGAGACCACGGACTTCTCCGTGGACGAGATCGCGGTCCGCGGTGGATTCCGTTCCCCGGTCGCGCTGCGTGGCCACTTCCGCCGCCAACTCGGCGTCTCTCCTGCCGCGTACCGAGTAGCCCACCGCAACCGGCCGGCGGCATGAGTCACCAACGGCAGCGGGCCGACGTTCTAAGAGGGCGGTTCGTGATCTGATGTCCGTTTCCTGGTGAGGTTGGGGCAGGGCTGGTGGTCGCGGGGCTTGGTCGGCTATTGCTTCCTGGCGAAGCTGCCCGTGTCGATCTCGGTGATGATGCCGAGCTTGACCAGGCGTTTCAGCTTGGCGCGGGTGCCCTCGATGTTCTTCGGCAGCAGTTCGTGATCGAGGGCTTCGCAGACATCCCGGGCCCGTAGCGGTCCGGTCGCACCGTTGAAGACGGCGAGGATGCGGGGGTAGTCCGGGTGCTCGGGCAGGTCTGGTGGGACGGCC